>NZ_HF991119.1:66600-113465 GCF_000432295.1 Bacteroides sp. CAG:189 | reverse complement strand
ATCCCTGCCATAAGATCGGCTGTGAACGTCTCTTTCGAGTAGTTTTTTAGTGTAGAAAACAGCTTTGGTTTGAATGCTAAAATTTTCATTTTATTAATGCTATGATACGTTAATGTATACGAAAATTATATGTGATTTTATCAGTTTTGCTAAATAGAGGTTGCAAAATTACATAAAATAAATCTAATAGTATGTTTTTAAGCATATAATTTGATTTAGATAGAATTTATCAATGATCCAATAGAATTTATTAATAAAGAAAAACATACTTATTTTGAACATAATCCGTATATTTGTGTTATAAATAAACAACACTGACGTAATTATACTAATTAATTAAATATATAAGACTATTATGGCTAAAAGTATTAAAGGTACTCAAACAGAGAAAAATCTGTTGACATCATTTGCCGGAGAATCACAGGCAAGAATGCGTTACACTTATTATGCAAGTGTTGCAAAAAAAGAAGGTTACGAACAAATCGCTGCTATTTTTACTGAAACGGCTGATCAGGAAAAAGAACATGCAAAACGTATGTTTAAGTATCTTGAAGGCGGTATGGTAGAAATTACTGCCAGCTATCCTGCCGGAGTTATCAGTACTACTCTTAACAATTTGTTGGAAGCTGCTGCCGGTGAGCATGAAGAATGGTCGCAAGACTATCCGCATTTTGCCGATGTAGCCGAACAGGAAGGTTTTTATGAAATCGCTGCCATGTATCGCAATATTTCTGTTGCCGAAAAAGGCCATGAAGAAAGATATCGTGCTTTTGTAAATAATATTGAGACAGCTTCTGTTTTTGCTAAAGAAGGTGAAGTAGTATGGCAATGTCGTAATTGCGGCTATATCACTATCGGCAAGGAAGCTCCCGAAGTTTGCCCGGCATGTTTACATCCGCAAGCTTATTTTGAAGTAAAAAAAGAAAACTATTAATAAATCGTTATCCGGTTTTGGGAAAGCGGCTTATCTCTAAGAGATAGGCCGCTTTTTATTTTGCTGTCTGTTTGATTTAAAGACTTAGTTGTAATGTTGTATAATTTATATATTTTATTTATATTTGCTTCTTATATATAACTAATACTAAAAAGACAAAATGTCTTACTAACTATGATAAAAAAAAGAATAAATCATCTATTGAGTAAAACGGCGATCAAAACTTTGCTGATATCGGTTCTGTGTTTTTTATCTTTTTCCTTTTCCAAGGCCAATGATGTTTATTTCCATCATTTGGGGATTAAAGACGGGTTGACTCAAATCAGTATCTTTTCTCTTTATCAGGATGAGACAGGAGCTATGTGGTTCGGTTCTTTTGAAGGATTGAACAGGTATAACGGACGGGAAATTACTACCTTTCGTCCGTCTCAGAATAATAAAGGATTGACTCAGAATGAAATTTACTCCATTTATGGCAATCGGAAAGGAGCCATTTATCTGCGCGCCGGACACGATTTAGTGAAATACGATGTTTTGACACAGGAGTTCATTTGTTTGGCACAAAAGGAAATCAATGGCATTTACTATGCGAATGATACTCTTTGGGTACTGTCGGATCATACCGTTTTTTATTATCTGGAAGGAAAAGAAGGATTGCATAAATTTTGTGATTTCGATCCGAAATTCGGAAATGGAAACTGTATTTTTTCGGATGGAGAATATCTGTGGATCGGAACGGAAAACAATTTGTTTTCGGTTTCTGTAAATAATCCTTTCGCCCCCCATCTGGTATTATCGGATGTTTTTGTAAAGCATCTTTATAAGAGTAAGAGAAATGATTTGTGGGTGAGTACGGATATGAGCGGAGTTTATAGAATATCTTCTCAGAATCAAGTGACCAATTTCCGTAATTCGCCCGGTAAGGAAAGCCTTTCGGACGATCATGTGAGAAGCGTTGTAGAGGATGAGTTCGGAAATATATGGATCGGTACTTTTTATGGGTTAAACAAATATGACCCTATTACCAATAAGTGGAAATGCTATACTCAGATAGACAATGTACCTTATAGTTTGAGCCATTCTTCGGTATTCAGCCTGTATAAAGATATGCAAGGTAACATTTGGGTAGGAACTTATTTCGGGGGTATCAACCGTTTTAATCCGAGGGCCGATATCTATCACTTTTATGGCGCATTGGGAGGAAACAATCCAAACTATCTCAGTTTTCCGTTTGTAGGCAAGATGGTGGAAGATAAAAATGGTAATCTCTGGATTTGTACCGAAGGCGGCGGGTTGAATTTCTTCAACCGTGAGACCAAGCAATTTAAAAGTTTCATGCAAGGGAGTACTCCCGGAAGTATAAGCCATAATAATTTGAAATGTATCAGATACTTGAAAGACAGGGATCTGTTATATATCGGAACTCATACCGGAGGACTGAATGTTTTTGATATAAAGTCGCAAAGGATAAGAGTTTTGAAAAATAATCCGGGAGATCCTCTGTCACTGCCCAATGATATTGTGAATGACATGCAGTTTTATAAAGACCGGCTTATCGTGTTGACGCAGGCAGGAGTGTATGGAATGGATTTGAAAAACGAAACATTTTCTTCGCTGTCTACCGACGAACAGGTAAATCAGGCGGTAGAACGTAAATTCTATTATGAAACTTTTCTGATTGATAGCAAAGACAGGATGTGGATTGCCAAATCGGATGGTGGTGTTGTGCGTATCAATCTGACTGATAATAAGATAAAAGAATATAATCCGGTATTGGAAGATACCACGTCGATAGGTAAATTCCGGATTACCCATATTCTGGAGGATAGTAAGGGAAATCTCTTTTTCGGTACGCTTGGTTCCGGTTTGTTTCTTTATCTTCCCGATACGGATACATTCCGGAATTTTACGGCGGAGAAGGGGGATTTACAGAGTAATTATTGTTATTACATCACCGAATCGCCTTATAATTACTTGATGATATTGCATAATAAAGGCGTATCTTTTTTCGATCCGCAGAATAGGCTTCTGAAGCATGTTTGTGGAATTCCGCAAATGAGTTTCAGTCAGGGATCGAGTGTCTATTCTACAAAAGACGGTGAAGTATTCTTTGGTGGAATTGATGGGTTGACATCCCTTTACGAACAGTTGCTCTATACCACTAAAAAGGAATACCAGCTCTATTTTGACAAACTTTGGATGTATAATAAAGAAGTCAAACCGGGAGATGAATCCGGAATTTTGCCTACCGCTCTCTCTTACTGTAAAGAGATAGAGTTAGATTATAATATGAACAATCTGTTTGTGGAATTTGCTACTTCGAATTATGTTTCCAACAATGATTTCCAGTATGAATATAAGCTGGTAGGACTTGACGATACTTGGTTTCCGGCACATTCCAATGTTATCAGTTATAATAATTTGAGTCCCGGCAAATACCGGTTGATTGTCCGGGAGGTCTGGGAAGATTCCAAAGCCGAAACCAAGCAGATAGAACTTGATATCAAGATCAATCCGCCATTTTATGCTACAGTCTGGGCTTATCTGCTTTATGCTTTGATTGTGGTTGGTATTTTATATGCCATATTCCGTTTTAACGTACGGCAGGCCAAACTGAAAGCTTCGTTGGAATACGAAAGGAAAGAAAAAGGATATATTGAAGAGTTGAATCAGACGAAACTACGTTTCTTTACCAATATTTCGCATGAGTTCCGCACGTTGCTGACCCTTATTATCGTGCAGGTGGAGCTGTTATTGCAACTCAACAAACTTAATCCGTCTGTGTATAACCGTGTATTGAAGATTTATAAGAATGCCCGGCACATGCGCGATCTGGTATCGGAATTGCTCGACTTCCGTAAACAGGAGCAGGGATTCCTGAAACTGAGAGTGGAATACATGGATATCGTAGCTTTCACTAAAGAGATCTACATGTCTTTCTACGAATATGCCTTAAAGCATTCTGTAAATTATAAGTTCGAACATATGGAAGAGAAATTGAACTTATGGTTCGATCCGGTTCAATTGCAGAAAGTAATATTCAATTTGTTATCCAATGCTTTTAAGTATACAAAGGTAAAAGGCAATATCACGGTTTCTATCCGTAAGGTGAAGAATGAGGTAGAAATAAGGGTGGAAGATGATGGAGTAGGTATATCGGAGGAGTCTATTCATAAGATATTCGACCGTTTTTATCAGGTCGACGGGCAAAGTTCGGAGTTTACGTTGGGTACTGGTATCGGTCTGGCAGTATCCAAAGGGATTGTGGAGTTGCATAAGGGCAGTATCCGTGTAGAGAGTGAGGTAGGAAAAGGCAGTGCTTTCATTGTTACTTTGCTGATGGGTAATGAGCATTTTCCGAAAGATATGCTGAGTGATAATGAATCTAATTTTCATTTGATCAAGGATGAGATTTCGGAAGGACTGAGTTTGGAAGAACTGATATCCGAAGAATCGGAAAAGGAACCGGAAACCGGTGATAAGGAAAAGGCGGAAGATACGGATAATGAACTGAAAGATTCTGCCAATAAGCCGGCCATCCTTATCGTAGAGGATAATCTGGAGATATTGGATATGTTGGAGGATATTTTCTCTCCCATCTATCGTGTTTATAAAGCTACTAATGGGAAAGAAGGATTTGAAGCCACCCGTCAGTTGCACCCTGATATCGTGTTAAGTGATGTGATGATGCCGGAAATGTCCGGTAAGGAGATGTGTCATAAGATTAAAAACAGCTTGGAAGTATCACATATTCCTGTGGTTCTGCTTACGGCACAGACTTCTGTAGAATATACCGTCGAAGGATATATGTTCGGTGCGGATGACTATGTAACTAAACCGTTTAATATTAAAGTACTTATATCGCGTTGTAATAATTTGGTGAGAACCCGTCGGATGCTTTACGAAAGGTTTAACCATATGTCTCAAACACCACTTGTTTCTAATGCCGTCAATGAGCAGGATCAGGAATTGATAGATCGTGCTACGGCGATCATCAGAAAGTATTTTGATGATATAGATTTTGATATGAACGTATTGGCTTCCGAACTGGGTATCGGCCGCAGTAAGCTGTATCTAAGGATAAAGGAGATTACCGGCCTTACCCCTAACGAACTGACTCTGAAAATAAAACTCGAGGAGGCTATGTACTTACTTAATAATCAGCCAAATTTGAATATCTCAGAAATATCCTATCAACTTGGATTTTCATCGCCCCGTTATTTCAGTAAGTGTTTTAAATCGTTCTATGGAGTATCACCCCAGAATTGTAGAAAGGGAGTTAATTAAAGGGAGAAGGGAGAAGGGAGAGGGGAGAAGTGCTATGCAGTGTGATTTTTATATTGAGCTGAGTGGAGAGATTCCTTAAAAAGACATAGTATCTTTTCCGGAAAGACAAGTATCTTTCAAAAAAAGACGTAGCATCTTTTCCGGAAAGACAAGCATCTTTCAAAAAAAGACGTGACATCTTTTTCCGGAAGAATGCTGTCTCTTTTCATAAGCAGGGTTATTCTTTAAAATAACCTGTATTCAATATGTTTTTACCTCCTTCACCATCTTCATCTTTTTTCTCAATCGACTTATTCATCGGATATACAGGGTGAAGGCACTATGCTTACGGAGCATAAGGAGTGTGTTTACGGAGCATAAGGAGCATGCTTACGAAGTATAAGCACGGACCTTATCCTCCTTGGCCACCGTGCTCAGGCTCACTTTGCACGGTGGTCAGAAAAAGAGCAGGCTTTCACCCTCTATCCCCTTATTTATCGGCCATACAGGAAAAAGGTGAAGGCGATGAAGGGGGGGCAAAATCAAGGTGATATATTGCTATTTGGAACCTGTTATTTCTTTAAATGTAAAAAGAGAGAAAGAAATAGTATAAAAAAGAGAGGGGAGAAATACTACGCAGCCTTATCACCCTGCATAGTACTTCTCCCCTCTCCATTCTTCCTTCTCCCTTTAATTAACTCCCTTTAGTTGACTACCATCCCGGGTTCTGAGTAATTCCCGGTGCTTTCAATATTTCGGATTTCGGGATCGGATAGAGATACATCCGTTCGTCAAATACCCGGTTTTCTACGGTATATTTACTGTAATGAGGTTCGTCATTATCATCTTTTACAATTTGCATACCTTCTATTTTCAGATAGTCGGCTTTCTCCTGCGGATCGTCTAACAGGCGCCAACGGCGGATATCGAAGAAGCGGTGTTCTTCAAATGCCAGTTCCACGCGGCGTTCGTTGCGGATTACTTCGCGCATCTCCTCTTTTGTCAGTCCGGCAGGCAATTTGTACGGGCTCAATTCTGCACGTTTGCGTATCAGTTCCACTACTTTATAGATTGAGTCGTTCGGTGCCTGACTCGGCGATTCGCAATATTCGTTCATGGCTTCGGCATAATTCAGCAGTACTTCGGCATAACGCATGAGTATCCAGGTGCGGGTGATGTTATTGGTTCTTCCGTCCCATACGGCTTGCGGTGACAGGAGTTTTTTCAGGTAATATCCCGTTTTGGTTGCTGTCTTATTGGTGGCGGTGGCATCTTTTCCGCCTTCGAATGTTTCGATGGTCTGGGTTTTATCATTCACGGTGAATTCAGATCCGTCATATGCGAAAGTCATGTAGAAACGTGGGTCGCGGCCTACGTAAGGATGATCTTCATCGTATCCCGATCCCGGTTCATTGATCCCTTTGCCATTAGCCATACCGAAGGCGTCTGCCAAGTTTTGTGTCGGGTTGGTCAAGCCTTTTCCTCCCATAGTTAACGGGGAGTTCTGTTGCTCAACCGACACCGTATTGTTATACTTGGTAGAGAACACGATTTCGCGATGATATTGCAGGAAGTTTTCGCTGACGGCATATAAATCGGTAAATGACTCGCTGTCGTCTGTAAAGTTCATCAGCTTGTATCTGAAGGCCGATTTTACAACCAATTGGGCAGCATCGGCCGAGCGTTTGTAGCGTTCTTTGTCATTGCCGGGATTGTTCAACGGGCTTGCCCAGTAGAGCAATGCGCGTGATTTCAGTCCGTAAGCGGCTCCGGTAGTAGGGCGTCCCAATTCTTTCTTGTCGTCGAATCCCACACTTTCGGAACTTCCTTTGTATTGTTCCGGCAGACGGTTGGCGGCCGAGTCGCAGTCGGCAATAATTTGTTTCATGCAATCGTCATACGAAGCGCGGGTGGCTTGCTGAGCTTCCTCAACCGTCAATGATTTTGTAAACAAAGGTACACCGCCGTAACGTTTGATCAGTTCGAAATAGAAATAGGCACGCAGGAAAAATGCTTCTCCTTTCATACGCTCACGGGTACGGATCAACTGTTCGTCCGTTCCGGAAACAGTCGGTTTAACCGGCATTTTAAGATCGTCGATTCTTTCAAGGAAGCGGTTTACGATGCGGATTCCCTCATAGTTTTTGCTCCATACGTTTTCTACCAGAAAGTAAGAATCCCATGTACCGTTATTAAAACCTTTGATGTCACTTGTCACATCCGAGTGTACCGCTTCGTCGCATCCGGCTGCCAGCATCGCATTGTCGATATAATTGTATCCGCTTGGCAGCTTGTTGTATGCGTCGTTCAAGAACCCGAAAGCACGCCGGGTTTCATTCCATATATCTTCTTCTCCTAATTTACCGTCTTTTGCCGGATCCAGAAAAGAATCGCAACCGGCAAAAAGGAAAGAGAAAGTCAAGCCTAAACCTATAATATATTTATTGATTTTCATAATCGTAGTGTTTTTAAAGTTTGATAGATATACCGAAAGAGAATGTTCTCAATAAAGGATATTCAGAATATCCGGCATTCATCGCTTCCGGGTTACGGCCATCTATTGCATTTGAGAAAGTGAACAGATTATTGGCATTTACATAAACACGCAATGAAGAAAGGAAGATCTTTTTCATCAGTTGTTTGGGGAATGTATAGCCTACTTCTGCGGATGAAATGCGGAGCAGAGAGGTTTTCTTCTGCCAGAAATCCGATGTCTGCGTGTTATATTCACGGGAGATGCTCAGTCCCGGATAGGCTGTCTGTACAGCCGGATCATTCGGATTCCAACGGTTCTCATAGGCATAAGGAGTAAACTTGTTCGGAATATAATGCGTAGAGAACAAAGAAGATCCTTCCAGATTGCACTGAATGTCGAATCCTTTGTAATTGCCTCCCAATGTAGCACCGAATATGATTTCCGGCAATGAATTTCCCAAAGCTACCATATCCGATTCGTCGATTACATTGTCATCTTCCGGATTCTGGTTTTTATAAACGATGTCACCTAAGACAGGACTTCCGAAAGAACCTGTAGGAGCATTTACCAGTTGGTCGGGATGAGTATACAGGCCATTGGTTTCGAAACCGAAGCGTGTGCCGATGGAGTGTCCTTTGCGGTATTGATGAGCATATTTGTAAGCTATCTCTTTCAGGTCGATAATCTTGTTTTTTGCCCACAACATGTTTCCTCCGACAAAGAATCCGCCGTTTTTGTATTGCTTGTTATAAAGCACATTGAAGTCGATACCCTGGTTATCGATCGATCCGCCGTTGTATTTGGAAAGGCCGATACCGATTAATGAAGGAACGATATTAGAATAATCTACCAGTACATCCCGGCGTTTTTCATTGAAATAGTTCATGGTAAATGAAAGTCCTCTCCATAGTTCCAAGTCGAATCCTACGTTAAACTTGTATGATTTCTCCCATGTTTCGTCCGGATTGGCCAATACTCCTTCCTGTGAACCGTCGGTGCTTCCGTTCGGGTTACCGAAAGCATATCCGCCCGATGAAGTGAATTCCTGACGATAAGGGAAACGGCGGCCGCCGGTCTGGTCGTTACCGTTCACACCGTAAGAGACCCTGAATTTCAGGAAGTCGATCGCTTCTGCCGATTGCAGCCATTTCTCGTCCGAAGCAACCCATGCCAATCCGACGGCCGGGAAGAATCCGGTACGTTTTCCGCTTCTGTAATTGCTGGAACCCTGATAAGAAGCTGTTACTTCTGCGTAGTAGCGTTTGTTGAAGCCATATTGTGCGCGCATGGCCAGTCCCTGATATTTATAATCCGGATTATCGCCCGGAACCGTTTCGCTGGAATGATTGTAGAACAGCCGGACAGCCAGGTCGTGTACACTTCCGAAGGTGTGGTTGTAGTTAAGGCCTGCGCCCAATGTGTTATAGCGGTAGAATCCGTCCATCATGGCCGAACTACGGCTGTTTTTATACTCGTCTTTACCGAATTGCGTATACGTACCGTCTGTATTCTCCTGGAATACGGCATAAGTATTGTTGATGCTCAAGTATTGCATATTGAAGTTTTCGAAACCGTAATAAGCATCGACCGACAATCCCGGCAACAGCATATCCAAATCATATTTTCCTTTTACCTGTACATTGAGCAGGCGGGATTCGTCTTTCCGGTAGCCGTGACGGTTCAACAGTCCGTAAGGGTTGGTCTGATATTCGGAAGTACCGCCGAGCGAGCCATCTTTATTGAACATCGGGAAAGCATTGGCAGGCAGGGTCATCAGTGTATTAAACACAGAGTTGGTAGCCGCCGCTACTTCCGAACCGGTGTTGGCAGCCTTGTTTTTATCGATGGCGGCAGAAACTAAAATATTGAACAGCATTCCTTTGATAGGATTGATATCCAGATTGGAACGGAAATTGAAACGTTCGTAAATGTTGTTGGCACTTGCATCCTTGAAAATTCCCTCTTGTTTCATATAGCCGGCAGTCACGAAGTAGCGTGCCAGGCCGTTGCCTCCCGAAGCAGAGAAATTATAGTGCTGGAAAGGAGAACTGTTGCCGATGAAACGATCCTTGTAGTTTTCATCCGGATAGAGATACGGGTCTCTGTCCGAGCGAAGATACATATCGGGATTATACATGGGAGACGAACCGTCATTCTTCAAAGCCTCATTGTAGAGTGTTGAATATTGGTAAGCGTTTAAGCGGTCGGACATGTATTCGGGGGTTTGGAATCCGGCACGGATATCCACGTTGATCGAGTGTTTTACTTCACTACCATGTTTGGTTTTGATCAGAATAACACCGTTGGCTCCGCGCATGCCGTACATGGCCAGGGCCGATGCGTCTTTCAGTACCGAGATGCTTTCCACTTCATTAAAGTCCATCAGGTCGATGTTGGCTTCTATATCGTCCACTAAGATCAGAGGTTTGGCATTGGCATTGGTAGCCATACCCCGTACATAAAAGGTATAGTTGCTTTTACCTAATTTTTCTCCTCCGTTTTTAATTGAATAGAGTCCGGAAAGCGTTCCGTTCATGGCCTGTTCGATACTGCTCACCGTGTTCTTTTCAATTACATCGGTACCGATGCTCGATACGGCAGAAGTCATGCTTCTTTTGGATTGTTCTCCATAAGACACACCGATCATTTCGTCTTCATACGTCAGGTATTTTACCATTTTCAGCGTATAGACCGGTTGATTGTCGAGACGTTTGATTACCGGACGGTAGCCTTTCAGGTTGACCACCAATACATCCGACGGATCGAGCAACATATAGAATTTACCATCCTCATCCGTTACGGCATCTGTCTGTTTCTCTTGCACATTTACGGTGATACCGGGCATGGGGACATTGTTTTCATCGACCACAATACCTTCAACAGTTACTGTCGAGTTCTTTTGGGTCTTTTGAGCTTTTACCGGCGTTACCGATAAAAGCAGCGTACACAGAACGGTGCACAAATATATAAATCTCTTCATTTGAATCATATTTTAGGGTTTATACCATCATTTCCATCCCGGGTTCTGTTCCAATACGGCGCTCTTGTACACTTCGTTATTCGGTATCGGATAAAGATGCATGTGTTCTTTGAATGTCGCACTTTCATACTTCTCGCGGGAATAAGTGAACGAGCCATCCGCATTTTTCACGGCACGGATACCATAAATATCCTTATTGAAATATTCTACTCCTTTGTGCCAGGAGAGTACATCGTACCAGCGGTGTTCTTCAAAGCAGAGCTCTACTGCACGTTCATTATAAATACGTTCGCGCATGCTTTCTCTACTGTCCGAAATGTCTTCCGGAATCGGCACCTGACCGACACGTGCCCTGAGTTCTGTCAGAACTTCTCTAACCGAGAGTCCTTCCAATGAGCTCTCCGGACCGCCTACTTCATTTTGCGCTTCGGCAAAGTTCAACAGTATTTCTCCATAACGGAAGAAAATATAATTCATATAAGTGGAAGTTCCTTTATATCGCTGGTGAGTTTCCGGCCAGAATTTGGCGATGGCATATCCCAAAACATTGATATGGGTAGTTCCCTTGTCGCGTCCCGATTCTTTTCCATCGGCTGTTACCCAAAATTCCAGTTTACGGTCGTACCAGAAACGGTCGTTGCGTAAGATACACATGTCCAGACGCGGGTCTCTGTTGGCATACGGATCTTCGTCATTATAAATTTGCGAATTGGTGATGGGATAACCTTTAGAATCTTCAAACATATCCACCAGATTCTGAGTAACCCATTCTCCTGCCCAGCCATTGTATCCTTGAGTGGCAATAAAACGTGTCCAGAAAGTGCTTCCGTTGGTATGTCCCTGTTCAAAATTCATTTTGATGCGCGGACGGTTCATAATGATTTCACTGCAAACCGGTTGGAAGAACATGTTTACATAATCCGGATAGAGCGTATAGAGTTCCAGGTCGATTACATCTTTGGCTGCTTTGGCTGCTTTTTCCCATTTGGCAATGTCATTGGTAGGGTTGTGCAATTGACGGGCGGCATATAGCAGAGTTCTGGATCTCAGTGCCAGTGCGGCTCCTTTCGAGGCGCGGCCGTTGTCAGCATCGGCATACTTCAGGGGCAGCAGGCCGGCAGCAGTTTTACAATCATTTTCGATAAACTCGACGCATTTCTCGTATGTGTCGCGGGGTAAATCCAGATTATCCTGATTTAATACCAGTGTATGGTCGATGATAGGTACACCGCTCCAACGTTTGATCAGTTCGAAGTAAAAGAAAGCACGCAGGAAGTAAGCCTCTCCCAAACAACGGTCTTTGATTTCATCGGACGGGAAGTTGGGAATGCGGTCTATGTTTTCGATGATCTTATTGGCCTTGCGGATACCGATGTACATATTCTGCCACATGTCCGAAATTTCGTTGTTGGCATCAACCATTTTATTACTGGTATCCATTCGTGTACCGTCCCATGCTCCGTTATTGAAGATAGCGGTACAACCACCCTTGTTGCGTGATTCGTCACCCATCGACGAAACCAAAGAGTTCCAGAGGCGTCCCAAATGACCGGGCATGTAAGAATAAGCCTGGTCTGCATACTGACGGAACATTGCATAGTCCGAAAATATCTTGTCTTCGTTGATATCTTCTACCGGAGCCATATCCAACTGTCCTTCTCCGAACAAACCTGTACAGGAGGAGAAACCTATGGATGCCGCTATTACATATATGATAAATAATTTTTTCATATTCGATTAAAAGTTAATGTTTACACCAAGATTATAGACACTTTGTTGCGGATAAACTTCTCCACTGGCATTTACGGTTTCCGGGTCGAAGTTATCGATCTTAGACCATGTGTAGAGGTTCGTTCCGTTCAAGTAAACTTTCAGTCCGGTCATTCCCAATTTGCGATAGATGGAAGCAGGGAATGAATAGGTAATCTGTACATTCTTCAGACGCAGGTAGGCGGCTGATTTCAGATGCAATGAGTTGATGTTTTTGTTGCTGTGTTTAGTTGCCATGTGTAGTGACGGATAGGATGCGTTCGGGTTTTCCGGTGTCCAATAGTCTTGATGTATTTTGGAAACCTGGCCACCGCCTGCACCGCCACCGAATTCATAACCGGCATTTCCGGCAAACAGTACAGAGGCATGAGCCGCTCCCTGGAATTGTGCCGATATTTCCAGGCCTTTCCAGATGATACCGGGAGTGACCGAATACATGATTTCGGGAATGCGGGAATAGCCGATGGCCACTTTGTCCGCTTCTGTCAGTGTGCCGTCTCCATTGCGGTCCCAGTATTTCAAGTCGCCCGGAATGATAGGGCCTCCTAAAGTTGTCTGGTCGGGAGAATGCTTGATTTCCTCTTCGTTCTGGAAGAATCCGAGAACTTGGTAACCTTTGAACTGGTCGATTCTGAATCCGGCAATTTTCTGATAATCGGGAGTTCCTGCGGGGTCATCATAGTTTATAACTTCATTTCGTGCAAAACTGTAATTGGCACGGATGTAATAATCTACTTTTCCGATGTGGTGGCGATGTGATAGTTCGAACTCATATCCCCAGTTCTTTACTTCACCCACATTCAGGTAAGGGCTCGACAAACCGATGATTTGTGGAGTGGAACGTCCTTGAAGAAGGATATCTTTACGATGTTCTTTAAAGAAGTCTGCGGTGAAAGTCAACAGATCGTTTGAAAACAGGCGGGCTTCCAGACCGATATTGCCTTTTAGGGCTGTTTCCCATGTAAGCAGCTTGTTTTCGTTTCTCTTTTCATAGATACCGCCATTGGTAGAAGGGTTGGTGGTTCCGAATCCGAAACTCGGGGTTCCGCCGCCGGCATATATGCCTTGGGCAGCATATTCACCCATGTACAGGAAGCGGTCTTTGGATTTGTCATTACCTACCAGACCGATTGAACCTCTTACTTTCAGGAAAGGAATCACGTTTTTCACTTTTGCCATGAACGGTTCTTCAGAGATGACGTATCCCAATGAACCCGAAGGGAAGAATCCGAAACGGTGTCCTTTGGCAAAGTTCTCCGAGCCGTTGTATCCTAAGCTGACTTCACCCAGGTATTTTTCTGCAAATCCATATTCTACGCGGGCGGCATATCCCATCAATGCGCTTGGTATACTGTTTCCACTGGTTGTTTTCTGCTGGTTATAAACCAATATGGAGTTGATGTTATGCTTGCCGAAACGACGGGCATACCCTACCTTTAATTGTAGGTTCGTACGTCTCATCGGGTTGGTTTTCTTATCTTCTTTGAACCGGAACGGAGAATCCTCTCCCAACTGGTCGTAACGTCCGGAATTCGGTTCGTAATAATAAGTATCGATACCGTCCGTATAGACTTTGGTCGAACCGAAATTGTTGTTGAACGAGATGCTCATATCGAATGACAAGCCTTCGGTGATGAAACTCAAGTCGTTGTGCAGGGTACCTACCAGATCATAATAGTTGGTCTTCGAGTTTTCGTATCCGCTATATGCAATGGTAGAGAGCGGATTGCCCGAACCTTCCACACCGGCAATCGTGCCATCCGGATTATAGATCGGATGTCTCCAGGGTTCTTTGGCAATCAGTCCTTGGAAGAAGCTGCCCGATGCACCCGAGAATCCGTTCATCTCACCGGAACGGCCGGAGATATTGGCAGATACGGTCTGGTATTTGTTGATGTTCAAGTCGATGTTCGACCGGAAATTGAAGCGGCGGTAGTATACCTCCGGATTATAATCTTTCTGTAAGTCGCCATATTTAAACATACCCCCTTGGTTCAGGTATCCCAATGAAATGAAATATCTTACTACTTTGGTACCACCGGAAATATTAATATTGTATTGTTGCTGGAGAGAACCGCTCTTGTTGACCATTTCGTCATACCAGTTTACATCCGGATACCGGTAAGGGTCTTGTCCGAGACGGAAACCTTCCAATGATTCGTCTGTCAGCAATCCGTTGTCTTGTTGCAGCGGATCTTTACCGTCGTTTTCCCATGCTTTTTTGCGGAGCAACAAATGTTCGTATGAACCTAAGAATTCCGGAATCTGCGTAGGCCGTTGTAATCCCCAGTTGGCGGTAACCGAGATTTTGGGCTTTCCTTCCTTCCCTCTTTTGGTCGTGATCAGGATAACACCGTTCGCACCTCGAATACCATATACGGCAGTGGAAGAGGCATCTTTCAATACGGAAAGGCTTTCGATTTCGTTGGCATCGAGTTGGGAGAATGATTCTTGTTCCACACCGTCGATAATGATAAGGGGAGAAGCATCGTTGAACGTGGACTTACCACGAATCAGAATCGTAGCAGCGTCTTCACCCGGACGTCCGCCCGGTTGTTGGGTGATTACACCCGGAAGTTTACCAACCAATGCATTGGTTACGTTCGCTACCGGTGCGGCAACCAGCTCGCTGCTCTTCATCATACTGACGGCGCCGGTTACCGTTTGTTTCTTTTGTGACCCATAGGCCACTACCACAACTTCGTCCAGTGCATTCATCTGATCTTCCAGTACAATGTTGAACGAGGTCTTGTTGCCCACGATTACTTCGTATGTCTCGTATCCTACGTAAGAAATTACTAATACGGATTTGGGCGAAGGTACTTGTAATGTAAACTTTCCATCCAGATCGGAGATTGCTCCGATAGATGTCCCTTTTACGATTACGTTTACGCCGGGTAAGGTTTCTCCCTGGCTATCAGTGATCACACCCTGTATCTGGCGGGTCTGATTTGCTTCTGTCACAGCTCCGAGCGCGTGGCTCCAGCCAAGTTGCAGCAGCAATACACAGCAAAACACTTTTAGAAATTTAAAATGTAACGTTTCTGTGTTCATAGTCTTTTTAAGATTAAAAAATTAATGACTCGATAATTTTGCCGTTATGCGGGAAGGGCGGATCATACTCTCTTCCGAACGGTTGTGCAAATGAAATGCATTTTGTTTGCAATGGGTTGTACTCTGTGTACCGGTAAAATGGTATAATAGTGTATTCGGACAAAAATGCCCCCTAATAAAGACAATATATACCGGTTTTCAACAGAGTACAACCAATTATTACTATTTTATTCCAATGTTTCCACTCCTTGAATTACTCCCGGTTCTGTCTGGTGCATATCAAAGATGATAATTTCGTTGGTACCCTCTTTCAACCATACTCCCGGACAATACAGACGGTACTGCGGACCGACATTCCAGAAGCGGCCGAGGTTGTGTCCGTTGACGTAAACCAGTCCTTTTGTGAAGTCTTTCAGATCGATATAGCAATCTCCGGCTTTGTCGAGTTGCAGAGTGGTTTTGAAGAACATGCCCGGACGAACCGTATCGCTTTCTTTCAGATTGGATACATATTCCGATGACATCGGTATATTGAATGCCTCCCAGTTCATCAGTGTCATGCCGTTCAGGGTAACCCGGTCGGTAATACCTTTGCGGTCGATCATCTGTGCGGCAAAGTTGATGCGTCCCATGCTTTCTACCAGAATGTCCAGAACCGGATTTTCTACATTGGATACCGGGAGGTCGATGGTATGCTGGCCCAGGGTACGGTCGATGCTTCCGATATAACGTCCGTTCAAAAAGACGGTTGCGTAGTCGTGCACCTCGTCTACACGGAGCTTACCGCTTTTATGACCGATCAGTTTGGTGCGATACAAGATCATTCCTTCGTATTGTTTCATCATTTCCATCGGAACCGGCTGTACGATTTGTTTGGCGGCAGGCAGGTTGTCCCAGATGCTTGTATATCTTTTCGTTTCCGTGGCCGGGAATGTGATGGTAGGTATAGGGTCGGGGATCGGTGCCAGTTTCTTTTTGCTGTATTTCTGGGTCAGTTCACGCAAAGCCATGTATTTGGGAGTAGCCTGGCCCATCTCATTGATAGGCGCATCATAGTCGTAGCTCGTTACGTCCGGTTGGTATGTTCCGGGTTGCGGAGAGTTGGCTCCGGCCCAGAAACCGAAGTTGGTTCCGCCATGGATAACGTAATAGTTGAATGACTTGCCGTTATCGAGCAGCCACTTTACGTCTGTGGTAATTTTCTCGATGGACGGATGTTGCCACTCTTCACGCCAGTGGGTAAGCCATCCCGGATAAAGTTCGGAACAGAAAACACTGGCATCGGGATGTACCTTCAGGGCTTCGTCGAATTCTGCTTTTGAGGCGGCCGGGTCCAGTCCGATGGCTACTCCCGGCAGTGTTCCTGCTTCGAGCATATAAGGAGTGGCTCCGTCTGCCGTATAGAAAGGTACTTCGATGCCTTTGTCACGCCAAAGGTCGTGCATCCATTTCATGTAAATACGGTCGTTGCCATAGCTTCCGTATTCGTTTTCTACCTGTACCATGATGATAGGGCCGCCGTTGGTGATCTCATATTTCTTTATGATGGGGGCGATCTTGTCTACATAGCGCTCTACTGCCGATGTATACCGGGTGTCCATACAACGGATTTTTATATCCGGTATGGAGAGCAGATAAGGAGGAAGTCCGCCAAAGTCCCATTCGCCGCAGACGTAAGGTCCCGGACGGAATAACAGGAACATGCCTTCATCCTGTACGGTTTGGATGAATTTTTCCAGATTCTTATTGCCTGTCTGAAAATCGAACACTCCCGGTTCGCTTTCGTGATAGTTCCACATAATATAGCAGGCTACGGTATTGCAACCCATCGCTTTGATCATTTGTATCCGTTGTTTCCAGTATTCTGCCGGGATACGTGACGGGTGAATCTCGCCGGAGATGATTTGGAAAGGTTTGTCATCCAGCCAGAACTGGTTGTCGCCCAGACGGAAAGTGTGTGTGCCTTTTGTCTGTGCCTGAGCCCATGTACCGCTGCCTGTCAGCAGAATCAGTGTCATAAGAAAAGTGAAAAGTTTTTTTTTCATAAAATGATAGTTATTTAGTGGTAATTAGATTTCATGTACATTAATTTCCGCACTTCTGTCCTTGATACATGTGGATGATACGTAAGCCGGAGGATAGAAGGCGGAAATTAATTACACTTAAAAGTGCGTTTTTTCCATACAGGTCGATTTATAGAGTGTTAGAGGAGTTTTAGGGTGATGGTGGCGGGTTGTCCGCATTGTGCTCCTGTCGGGAGGGGCACTTTGATTTCATAGACTCCTTTTTTCTGTTTGGTGACCTCCTCGCCTGTGACGGGTACGGAAGTATATACAGTCAGGTTGTTCAAGTCTTTCTTCATGAAAGCATCTGTAACGGTCAGTATCAGTTTGCCGTCTTTCTTTTCTGCAAACAGGGCTGCCGGTGACGATACTCTGAATGTTCCCAACTTTCCTTTGGCTGTAGCGGAAGCATCGAAATAGACGGCACCCAATTTGGTCTTTTCCGGATTTTCTGCTGCTTGTAGCTGTGTGGTGTTGGCAAGTACGTTCGGTATTGCTTTGGGAAGTTCGCCTTTACAGTTCACCATGTAGGCATAAGTAGCGTCTTTTATCTCCCGCCCGTGTACAATTTCCATCTGGAATACGGGAACAGTCGTTTCCGGTTCGGTATTGGCTTTGCAAAGCCGTTTCCAGTCGGTAGTACGTTCTTCACGACGCCATTTCATTTCGCCGGATGTCTCTTTCGGGATTATTCCGTAAGCAAAACCTTCGTGGCATATCCAGTCGATTTTTCCTTTTTTTACTGTTTCCGGTGCGGTCGGGCTGTAAGTCTGTTCGATGGTAGTTGTGATATCCCCCTCCTTTTCCGGTGAGAGATTCGTAATCCCTGCTCCTAATGCAAGGAATAAGTCGTCGAACATGAAATAGCTTTTGTATGCACGTACGCCATATATGTCCTTATTGACATCTTTAGCCTCGGAGTTACCGGGATTTTCTTTCATCTTGGCGTTTATCTTCTGATAGATAAATCCGGTAGCGAAGTCTCCTTTTCCATCGGTGGCGCCGGCGGCAAAATTGTAAGAACTGGTATAACCGCTCCAATTCTCGATTGGTTTCAATGCGGTGGGAGTCTGGCGGGTAGTGACTCCCGGCCATGCAGTGAGATTCATGGCGCCGATAATATGGCGGTATTCACTGCCATCCCGCTGAAACAGGGTTACTCCGTCGGCACTGTAGAAATTATAACCGGCAGCACCGGGATAAGCACTTTCCAAACCATCCACCCGGATGGAGCCCATATTGATGAAGAGGTAATAATCGTTCGTTTTCTTGATCAGGTCGTCGTTGTTATAAAAATAGCGGGTTCCGTGATAATATCCGTCGGGGGCGGATGTCATTTGCACATTTAGGCGGGAAGACTCTTCGGTGAACTGTTCCAGTTCTTGTATTTCTTCGGAAGTGAGTGATGTACGCCAGTCTGCCAATAATGTCTTGGCAAGGATGTGTGAAGGCACATTGCCACGGCGGTTGTTTTTCCGCGTCATGTTTCCTCTGTCTACCAACGGTGGGATGATGCCTTTGTGGTGATAGAAAGCGGAACAACGGATATAGTGAAGCACCACCTCTACATTTTCCCGCGAAAGTTGTTTGGCCCACGGTGAGCCTTGCAGGTGTTTCAATATGCGGAAAGTTCCTTTTAGCCCGTCGATGGGATATCCCCATACAAGGCATTGCATTCCATGTCCCCATCCGGCACCGTCGGCGGTAGTTCCTTCTGTCCAGAAAGCGTCGTCGTAAGTGGTTTGCGAAACTACGGATAACGAACCGATCGCTACTTCGGACAATACATCTATCATCGGGATGGAACTCATCATCACGGCTGCTTCCAGTACCGGGCGATAGTCGAGTGCATTGCCTCCTACCCACCAGACGTGCTTGCGGAATCGTTCCACGCTTACTACATTCTTATCCGTTTCATCGTGTCTGTAAGGTTGTGTCCATGACTGGAAACCTACATCGAACAGTTTCTGATGCGCTGCAAGGGCAATCGAATCTTTCACTTCTCCTGCCTCGATACGGTCCATCAGATCGAGCAAGGCAAAGTAGGTTTTGACTGCGGCACGCGGGGTGGCGAAGCAGGAGGCATGGAAGCGTCCGGGGGCATCGTTGTTACGCTCGTTTTCCATCTTACCGTAGAAGGCAATGCCGCGTAATAAGGTTTGTACTCCCTTGTCCGACGGGTCGAGTCCTTTTACTCCACGGTATGAATCGGCTATAACCTGCAACCGTTCAAAACAGTCCCGGGTCAGGTTGTTGATTTGGATACAGTGCGCCATGTTGGTTCCGGCGGCATAGTTGTTGCGGATAATGATCTCCTCTTCCGGGCGCTTATCGGTAAAACGTCCGTCTGCATCGATCAAGGACAGGGATTCCGCTAACGTATAGTTGGTAACAGGAGTTCCGCTGATGTGTCTGGCAAACTCTTGTCGCAAACGGCGGATGGTTTCTTTCTTTCCGTTGTCTGTTGCATATAGATCACCGGTACACAAGAGGCCGATTAGTATCAAACAGGTTAGTATCTGTCTCATAGTTTACTGATCTTTTGACGATAACATTGATTTTGTGTTACTACGTTTACCAGATATACCTTATTATTATCAAGTGGTAAAGCCAATGAAGCTTTTCCGTTTTCTACGGTAATCTCTGCTGCTGTCACTGCACATCCGTTCGTGTCATAGACGGTGATATTGGCAGGGCCGTTTTCTGCACCGCAAAGGGTGAGTTTTCCGTCGCTGTACTCGATTGCCGTCTTTTCGGTATTCGGGCCGGAGATACCTGTCGGTGAAGGGTTTACTACGATATTATCGATATAGCAGACGTGCTGTTGGTCTTCATACAGCACGACATTCGAGTTGTAGGTCGGCAGTATGGCTATTCCCAATACTCCATTGGTGAATTTGCTTATCTGGCTGGAATAGGCGGCTTTGTTGAATGTGAATGTGTAGGTAATCCATTTTCCTTCCGTGGTAAAGTCATAAACCGATTTATTGAGAAGTATGCCCTCGTCCTGTATAAGATCATTCGTTGTATTGAATTTCGAAAGCAGTTTGATACAGATGTCTTGTTTCTCTGCCGGGTCTTCCCAATCGTCTGTTTCTTTACCGATCACATTGAGCGGTTGATAGATCATAAACTCTACTACTTTCAGGTCGTCGATGGAGATAGGCGTGTCAAAGAGAAATTTCAATCCGTAGTTGCGTGCTTCCATAGAGGCATATTTCAGTACTTTTCCCGAATGGTTGCCTTCGGCGGATGCCGGATTGTCTATCACTTCGTGTGAATACATCCAACGTGATTTGGGTTTATAGTCTCCCCGTTTTCCTGTGTTGCCGAAGCGGAAGAAATAAGGAGTTGTTTCATAAGTTTCAAAGTCTGCCCGGAAAAGTTCTTGTGCGAACATATTGCCGGAAAAAGAGATAAATGCTGCTAACAGCGCGGAAGTAATGATCTTGTTTTTCATAATTCAATCAATTTGTGAGGCTGATTTTGTTTTACTACTTACAAAAGTAGAGGATGTTGTGAAAATGGGATGTTGCCTATTGTCCGAAATAGATGATTTTATTGTCCGTTGGACGAAATGGGGATTATATTCCCTCAGGTGTCCCTTTGTTCTTGTCTTGAAGAAAGTTCTTCTCTGTTTTCCGCATTTTTAGCGGCCTGTGGGTGTTTTTATCCGTATTATGGGATTATATTGTCCGAAAGATAATTCGATACTACTGCCGATACAATACATCAACCTCAGTCTGCTGCATCTTCTCTACATTTGTCTCTGTGATCAGTTGGCGACAACTGTTTCCGTATTGGTTACATTAATATAATAGACGATGAAAAAGCACATTTTACTCCTGTTCCTGTTGGTAGGCACTTCGCTTACCGGAAAAGCTCAATCTACGGACAATGTAGATTTAATGTTTCCCAATCTGATGATGACTCGTTATCATTATGATAAGATGAAAGAAGATATTGAGAAGAAAGGTAATAATCCTCCTAAGAGCGCTTACATCAAACAGATGAGAAATCCGGCGGAAACAATTGTGAACAATGACCGGAAAACCACTCCTGTCGTTTCAACCTCCAACAATCCTAATAATGTGGATATAAGTGGTGAAATGAACGCTATCTACCAGCTTTGCGTGGTTTATGCATTCTCACAAGACGATAAATTTCTGAATAAAGCTGTTGAATACTTGAAGGCGTGGGGAAAGGTGAATGTGGCCGTATCCAAATCAAATATTCACGAAAGTGTATATACACCGGCTGTAGAGGGATATAGTATTATTCGCAATGTGATTTCGCAGGCAGATAGAGACGAGATAGACGGATGGTTCAGAAAGCGTATCAATGTATTCATTAAGGATAATGATTTACGCGATAATAACTGGGGAACTTGTCTTATGCAGCAATTTTATTATTACGGTTCGGCATTGAATGATAAAAATGTAGTGAATACTTATTTCAGAAACAGGTATTCCGGTTGGGTGAAAAATAATCTATACGCCAATGGTACTACTACTGATTTGATGGGTCGTGATGCTTTTGCTTACCATTCTTATGATTTACTGTTCTTTGCCGAAATCTGTCATGGAATGGCCTGTTATGAAGGATATAAGGTAGCTGATGAATTTTATGCGCAAGACGTGAACTGGGGGGCTTCTATTAAGAAAAGTGTCGATTTCTGGAAACCTTATTTATTGGACCCGGCGAAGAATCCGCATACGGAATTTGTAGAAACGGAATGGGCACCCGATAAAAAACGTAGTGATTATAATAAACCTTATAGCCCTGCCGGAACAATGTATGTTGCCGATGAGCTTCTCGAAATGGATCAAGACCTTCTACGTGCTGTTGATAAGTATCGGGGCGGTAACCCATTTTATACCTGGCGGCTCACCCTTAGCAATCTGCGCTGGTATTACGGTGAAGAAGAGTGATTTTAGTAGTCAATTAGCCGATTAGTAGTCAAGTAGTTAAGTAGTTAAAGTAGTCAAGTAGGATACTACTGATTGTTAAGCTATATACTATCTGCTACTTACTACTAACGAAGTGATAACTACTTAACTACTTGACTACTACTAAACAGCTACTGAGAAAGAATATATAATGAAAATGTCAACCTATATGCGAATTATTGGACTATTATTGTTGAGTTGCTCTCTTTGCATGTCTTGCATGCAAGCGGATAAGAAGAAAGCACTCATTGAAGATGATTTTTTAGTTGCCGAACAGCATTTGAGTAATCAACTGAAAGCGGTTCCCGAACCTACTGTGTACCCACGTACTACGGGCAAGGACGGACAGTTGATTGCCACTCCGAAGAATGACTGGACGGAAGGATTCTATCCGGGATGTCTATGGTATATCTATGAACATAACCGTGAAGAGAGTTGGAAACAGAGTGCCGTCAAATGGACGGAAGCTTTGGAACCGATGAAAAAGCTGACAAGCCATCATGATATCGGTTTCCTTATCTATTGCAGTTTTGGTAACGGATATAGGCTTACAGGTAAAGAAGAATATAAGGATGTAATTATTGAAGCTGCCAATTCTTTAACTACCCGTTTCAGTGAAGTGACCGGATGTATCAAATCATGGAACTACCGTAAGGCATGGAATGGAAAGGATGAATGGTTTTATCCGGTGATTATTGATAATATGATGAATCTGGAGTTGCTCTATTTTGCTTCTAAAGTAACGGGTGACACGAGATATGCCAAGATAGCAACCACTCATGCGGAGACGACTGCAAAGAATCAGTTGCGCGAAGATTATAGCAATTATCATGTGGTAGATTATGATACGTTGACGGGAAAAGTACTTCATCAGGCTACCTGTCAGGGATTTTCTGATAATTCGGCATGGGCACGCGGACAGGCATGGGCTATTTATGGCTATACAATGGCTTATCGTGAAACGAAGAATCCTAATTTTTTGGAAATAGCCGTACATACGGCGGATTATTGGCTCAACCATCCGAATCTTCCGGAAGACGGGGTACCGTATTGGGACTTTAATGCCGGGCAGGAAGGCTATGTTCCCGATTGGAAATATGATCCCGACCGTTTCAAAGTAGTTCCCCGTGATGCATCGGCAGCGGCTATTGCTGCTTCTGCCTTTCTGGAACTGGCTACGTACGTACCGAATGAAGATACGTACTACGATGCGGCTGTGAAGATACTTAAGTCGCTCTCTTCTCCGGCTTACCGGGCGGTACCGGGCACTAACAATAACTTTATTCTGATGCATAGCGTCGGTAGTATACCTCATGGTCAGGAGATTGATGTTCCTTTGGTTTATGCCGATTATTATTTTCTGGAAGCTTTGAACCGGTATGAGCATTACAATTCGAAGAAATGAATTTCAATAACATAATTATTAACTTTTTAAATCAATTCGTATGAGAAAATTATTTTACGCAGTAGCATTGTTATTGGTAAGTGCAAACATGAATGCACAATCTTATTTTGTAGATGGTTATAATACCAGTTTTGATAGTTGGGTAGACATCAAGGATGCAGATGAAAATGTAATAGGTGTGAGACCGGCCGGCTGGGTATCTCCTTCAAACAATAACTGGACTTCGGGTAGCAATAAGGTAGAAGTGACTTTTGAAAAGGCAGAGAACCGTGACGGGGAAGCTGATAAGGCTTGTAAGATTATCGCTACCGGTATTGTATCTACTTGGTTTAGTTGGCATGTAGGTGTTACTCAAGTATCGAGTGTTTATGCAGAGGATTATATTGCCGATCCGTTTTTTATAGACAGAGGAGATGATTTCTATTATACATTTTGGGCAAAGAGTGATACGGACGGGACGAAAATGTATATTGGAGCTACTCAGTTGTACGACCCGAAAAACAATGGTGGTGATAGTGATGCGTGGTCTAAAGTTCCTTATGTAGAGCTTACTACCGAATGGAAACAATATGGTATTTATGTAGAGCTTGCCAAACTCGATCTTACTTCATTCGATATTCAGCTCAGAAGCAATGGAGTTCGCTATATCGACGATTTGGAAGTAGGCTATGGTGAAATTCCCGAAGGTGTAAGTATCATCGATGTATCTTCTGAGAAAGATGACTTCAAAGTCCGCTCTATTGACAACGGCATCTCTTTTGAAGGTGCAGCCGGTATGGTAACCGTATTTAATACATTGGGTTCGATGGTTGCTCAGAAAACTACTGATGGAGGAGCTGATACTATCAGTCTTACTGACGGCGGGCTTTATATTGTGAAGCTGCAAACAGCAGACGGAGAAACAGTCCGTAAGGTAATAGTTAAATAAATAAGTATCTTTATTTTGAAATGCCGGAGACGGTTTACATCATAAGGTATTAGGATATAATTGGGATAATTAAAAAAGAATGCGCATCTTTGTCCGTTGATATGCAGCAATGTATATAATGTAGGATAAAGATGCGCAATTTTAATATTTGGACACCATGAATTTAATCAGTAAAAACAAAATCACTTTCATCTTCTTGTTTAGTATCTTTTTGTTACCGGCTTATGGTGCAAATAAAGATACGAAAGCAATCTATGAGCTTATCGAACGGGTTACTCCCGGCTATTCTTCCCAATACCGGTTGGAGATCATTGCACCGGATAATGGCGTCGATGTTTATGAAGTAGACGGAAACGGTAAAGAAATCATTTTGCGTGGTAATACTCCTGTTGCTTTGGCCACTGCTTTCAATTGGTATTTGAAGTATACCTGTCAGGCACATGTTTCCTGGTTTGGCAATCAGTTGAACCTTCCGGAGAAACTGCCTCAGCCTCGCGAAAGGGAACGCCGTGTTATCAACGGGCGTTATCGCGTATACATGAATTACTGTACTGTCAGCTACACTGCTGCCTGGTGGGATTGGGAACGCTGGCAAAAAGAACTGGATTTCATGGCTATGAATTCCGTTAATATGCCGCTTTTCACCATCGGTTTGGATGCGGTATGGTACAATACATTGTTGCATTTCAATTTCAGTGACCGAGAAGCACGTGCCTTTCTTGCCGGGCCCGGACATGCTGCCTGGCAATGGATGCAGAACCTGCAA
Source organism: Bacteroides sp. CAG:189 (assembly GCF_000432295.1). NCBI lineage: Bacteria > Pseudomonadati > Bacteroidota > Bacteroidia > Bacteroidales > Bacteroidaceae > Bacteroides > Bacteroides sp. CAG:189. The sequence continues at coordinate 87,874 of NZ_HF991119.1, read as the reverse complement.
AGTTATGGCGGTCCTCTTCCGAAATCCGTAATTGACAGGCATGCCGCTTTAGGGAAGAAAATCATAGCACGGCAATTGGAATTGGGTATGCAGCCTATCCAGCAAGGATTTTCCGGTTACGTTCCCCGTGAGTTAAAAGATAAATACCCCACGGCAAATATCAATCAACAACGTTCCTGGTGCGGTTTCAAAGGTGCGGCTCAGTTGGATCCTACCGATTCGTTGTTTACCCGTATGGGGCGGGTTTTTCTTGAGGAGCAGGCCCGTTTGTTTGGCGCTCACGGAGTTTATGCCGCCGATCCTTTTCATGAAAGTGCGCCTCCGGTAGATACGCCCGAATACCTGAAAGCTGTGGGGGAAACCATCCATCGTCTTTTCCGGGAGTTCGATCCTCAAAGCACTTGGGCAATGCAGTCGTGGAGCTTGCGCGAAGCTATTGTAAAAGCCGTCCCTAAAGAGGCTTTGCTGATTCTTGATTTACGTGGCAGCAGTACTTCGAAAGCGGAATTCTGGGGATATCCTACTGTGGTGGGGAATCTGCATAATTTCGGCGGACGTATCAATATGCATGGTGATCTGGCACTTCTTGCTTCCAATCAATACAGTAAAGCGAAACGTTTGAATCCTGCTGTCTGTGGTTCGGGGCTGTTTATGGAAGCTATCGAGCAGAATCCGGTATATTATGAATTGGCTTTTGAAATGCCTTGCCATCCGGACAGTATTGATCTGCGCGCTTGGTTGAAGCAGTATGCTACCCGCCGTTACGGTGCTTTTTCACCGGCCACGCAGAAAGCGTGGATGTTGTTGCTCGAGGGGCCGTACCGTCAGGGAACGAATGGGACGGAGAAAAGTTCTATTGTTGCCGCACGCCCTGCATTGGATGTGAAAAAGTCCGGTCCGAATGCCGGTCTTGAGATTCCTTATGATCCGGCTTTGATTATTCGTGCCCAGAGCCTGTTGCTGGAAGATGCCGACAAGTTATCGGCTTCCCGCCCCTATCGTTTCGATCTTGTAGATGTACAACGGCAGATGATGACTAATTTGGGACAACTCATTCATCGTAAGGCTGCCGAGGCGTTCCGGAGTAAAGACCGGGAGGCTTTTACACTTCATTCGGGACGTTTTCTCGGAATGCTTGCCGATATGGATACCTTGTTGCGTACACGAAGCGAATATAGTTTCGACCGATGGCTGACCGAGGCCCGTAGTTGGGGAGAGACGGAAGAGGAAAAGAATCAGATGGAACGCGATGCCACTTCTCTGGTCACTATCTGGGGAGCCGATGGAGATCCGCGTATTTTTGATTATTCATGGCGGGAATGGGCCGGATTGATAAACGGCTATTATCTTCCGCGATGGCAGAAGTTCTATACCATGTTGCAGCAACATCTGGATGAAGGGACTTCTTATGAGGAGGCCGGTCTGCCACAGATTTACGGCAGAGAGGCTTTCCGTGCCAATGATTTTTATCATGCACTGGCAGAGTGGGAACTATCTTATGTAGATACCTATGGGAAAGCGCGTATCCCCGCGACTGAAGGGGATGAGGTCGATATAGTCAAACGTCTGTTTAAAAAGTATTTTAAGCTTTCTCAAGAGTATTATACTGACAGTATAAAACTCATCAAACCGTCACGGGATGAACGCACTTACGAGAATCTGGGCGAAGATTTGTAAGGTCAAAGCCGGATGGTCTGTTTGCCTCCGTTGTAAGTGATGGTTTTGCCGGATGCATCCGGGTCGAAAGCCTGCATTTGGGTAGGGCTTACCGTAACAATACGGAAAGTCCTCTCTTTTAGCATCCCGGAAAATTCTCCCTGACGCTTGCCGATGGTCAGCGAACGGGTGGCTTCGTCATACTTGAAAGGTATCATGGAATATTGGCCTTTTTCATAGTTGTAGTTTTCATTTTCGTCTTCGTAGAGAGTAAATGCCCCATCCTGTCCGGTGTAAACGTATAAAATGATTTCGGAAGCTGTTTTCTCACCTGTGTATTGCAGGTCCGGACCGTAAGGGAGGATGGCGCCCGAACGGACATAGAGCGGAATCTGTTCATAGGGGGCATCTACGGTAAGTGTTTGTCCGCCTGTAATGTACTTTCCGGTGTAGAAGTCATACCATCCGTTGCCATCCGGGAAATAGACTTTGCGCTGGCGGGCTTTATAGGTATATACCGGGCAGGCCATCAATGCAGGGCCGAACATGAACTGGTCGCTGATGTCTAATACGTTCTTGTCCTTGCCGAAGTCCATGACCAGCGCGCGCATGATCGTATAATCATTGAAATGTGTCATGCCTGCTAATGAATATATGTAAGGTATCATCCGGTATCGCAGCCGGGTGTAGTAAACCATTGATTGATAAGCAGGATGCCCTTCCGGGGCGATGTTCCATATCTCGCGGTAAGGAAACTGTCCGTGCGAGCGGTAAAGCGGACAGAAAGCACCGAATTGATACCAGCGTGCGTTTAGTTCGCGCCACTCTTTGTAATCCGCATTCTCCTTTTTCGTCTGGTTCCATTCGCGCTGTGCCTTTTCGTAGCGGCGTTCTACACAGAATCCTCCTATGTCCATCGTCCAGTAGGGGATGCCGCTCATGGCAAAGTTCAGTCCGGCGGAGATCTGTGTTTTCATATCTTCCCACCGGGTGGCGATGTCTCCGCTCCAAGTGGCTGTGCTGTAATGTTGCAGCCCGGCAAATCCGGAGCGTGTGAGTAGGAAAACTCGGCGATCGGGATCCATCTTGCGTTGTCCGTCGTAGATGGCTTCGGCGTTCATCAAGGCATAAGCGTTGAAGTACTGGGTCGACGGCCCCAGAGCGGTCGGTCCGCAAAGTGCCTTACGGTATTGCATGTCCGTACAATCGCGTACATTGGGTTCCGAGGCATCCATCCACCAGGCATCGATGCCCAACGGACAGTAATGGTCCTGCATCTGTTTCCAGAATAGCTTCCGGGCTTCCGGGTCGTAGGCATCGTAGAAGCCGTATCTGTATCTCGGTCCTACCCAGTCGCGCAGGCTGTCGCGCACCGATTGCATATACATCCATCCTTTTTCCTCGAATTCCTTGAAATGTCCGGTATTTGTGTAGAACTTGGGCCATACGCTGATCATGATTTTGGCGTTCAGGGCATGTATGGAGTCTACCATTCCTTTCGGGTCGGGGAAACGCTTCAAATCGAATTCATGGCTTCCCCAGGCATTTTCCGGCCAGTGGTTCCAGTCGATGACGATGTTGTCGAGAGGAATTCGGCGACGGCGGAACTCGCAGAGTACATCCAGCAATTCGCGGCGGGTATTGTATTTTTCGCGGCTCTGCCAGAAGCCCATCGCCCATTTGGGCATGATCTGCGCTTTGCCTGTCAGTGTACGGTATCCACTGATCACTTCATCCATGGAATTGCCGTAGATAAAGTAATAGTCGATTTCATTACCCATTTCGCTGAATAGCGACAGCTTGTTCTGTTCTTTGTCCGTTACGGGAGTAAGCACTCGCAGGCCGCAATACGATTCGCCGCCATCGGGCTTCCATTCGATGCGCAGGGGGATTCGTTTTCCGGTTGGCAGGTTGGCAGTGAACTTATAGCTGTTGGGGTTCCATGCCGTGCGCCAGCGTTCGGGTACCAGCAATTCGTTGTCGAGGTATACTTTTACATATCCGGCATAATAGAGCAGAAAGCGATGTAAACCGCTCTCTGAGGCTTCCAGTTCGCCTTCAAAGGTAACGTTGGCCCCCATCAGCGGAAAGCCTTCGGGGAGGTATTCACGGTTGGCTTTCAAGTTTTCGAAATAGAGAAAAGGTTCCGTACGCACCAGTGTATCTTTCCCTCTTTGTGGATGGGGAATATAGGTTCCTGTCAGTCCTCCTTCCCGGCCTTCTTTATCGTACAGCCGGAATGCTTCGTTTAGCTGCGCATAGTCCCGTGGATCGCCAAAACGGCTCAATGAATAATTGTCCCATAAGATCCCGTAGTTCTTATTGGAAAGGACGAAAGGTACGGCTACTTTGGTATTGTATTGGAACAGTTCCTCGTTTTTTCCCTTGTAGTTGAATTCATCGGCCTGATGCTGTCCTAATCCGTAAAATGCTTCATCGTCGGAGCTCTCGAATACCTGCCGGAGTTCGTATCCTTTGGTGTTCTCCACCTCGATGGCGCGGAATGTTTTTCCTCCCCCTTCGTTTTCGTTCAGGATAGGGTTTCCTGCCGGGTCAGTGAAGCCGATTTCTCCGGTGTTAAGGCTTATCCGTGCATGCAAGGATCTGGTAGACAGAATGATTGACTCTTTTTCTTCTTTGACGGTAAAGTCGGGATGATGTTTTCCGGTATCGAACACGGAAATGAGACTGGGTTTCGCTGAAAAGGTTCGTTCGGGAGTAGCCGATACATGGATAATCTTCTCGTTGATAACTTGCAGACGGATGGATTGTACATCTTCCGGTCTTTTCTGTTTGAGACGGATGATGACACCGTCCTTGGTGGTTTCGTGGTCTGTTGCTGCTGCGTGTGACAGGGGCAGTAATAGGATTGCCAGCAGAGGATATATGTTTTTCATCTTCATGATCGGGTAGTTTTAGAGGTGATTATTCGGTGTCGTGAGGGTATGTAAAAAGAGTGATATGCTCTTTTAAAGCGCAGATTACACGGATGGTGTGATAAGAATCCGTGTAATCTGCGAAATAAGTGTATCTGTAATGGCCTTATTGCTTGGCGTGTGGATAATCGATCGTGTAATGCAATCCACGGCTTTCCTTGCGTTCCATAGCCTGACGCATGATGAGATAACCCACATTGATCATGTTGCGCAATTCGCAGATCTCTTTGGAGGCTACGCTACGCTTGAACAGGCTTTCCGTCTCTTCATAAAGGATGTCCAGACGATCCCATGCGCGTTTGAGCCGGAGGTCGCTGCGGACGATACCCACGTAGGTACTCATTATCTGGTTTACCTCTTTCATGCTTTGGGTAATCAGTACCATCTCTTCCGGTGAGCGGGTACCTTCATCGTTCCATTCGGGAATTTCTTCGTTGTAGGTATACCGGTCTATTACCTCTAACGTGTGTCTGGCGGCCGCATCGGCATAGACCACAGCTTCGATCAGTGAATTGGATGCCAAGCGGTTGCCGCCGTGCAAGCCGGTGCAGGAACATTCGCCTACCGCATAGAGGCGTTCGATGGATGATTGTGCATTCAGGTCCACCAGGATACCTCCGCATAGATAATGGGCTGCCGGGGCTACCGGGATATAGTCTTTTGTGATGTCGATGCCTAAGCTGAGACATTTCTCGTAGATGTTCGGGAAATGTTTTTTGGTCTCTTCCGGGTCTTTATGGGTCACGTCAAGGTAAACGTGGTCGTCTCCCCGGTTCTTCATTTCGTTGTCGATGGCACGTGCTACGATGTCCCGTGGTGCGAGTGAAAGGCGCGGGTCATACTTTTGCATGAACTCTTTACCGTCCATCGTACGGAGCACGGCACCGTATCCGCGCATGGCTTCGGTAATCAGGAAAGACGGACGGTCGCCCGGATGATAGAGCGCTGTCGGGTGGAACTGCACGAACTCCATGTCTTTCACCGTTCCTTTGGCACGGTAAACCATGGCGATGCCGTCTCCGGTAGCTACCAACGGATTGGTCGTTGTCTGGTATACGGCTCCTACGCCGCCGGTTGCCATCAGCGTCACCTTGGCCAGATAGGTATCTACCTTTCCGGTTTTCGGGTCGAGAATGTAAGCGCCGTAGCATTTGATGTCCGGTGTCTGGCGGGTAACGGTTACCCCTAAATGGTGCTGTGTCAGTATCTCAATGGCGAAATGATTTTCGATAACCGTAATATTGGGATGCCGTTGTACGGCTCTGATAAGACTGTCCTGTATTTCGGCGCCGGTATTGTCTTTGTGGTGGAGAATGCGGAATTCCGAGTGCCCTCCTTCGCGGTGCAGGTCGAACTCGCCTTTTTCATTTTTATCAAAATCCACTCCCCAGTTGATGAGCGCTTCAATTTGTGCGGGAGCTTCGCGTACGACTTTTTCTACGGCGGCGCGATCGCTTATCCAGTCACCGGCAATCATCGTATCTTCTATGTGTTTATCGAAATTGTCTACCAGCAGATTGGTGACCGAGGCTACTCCTCCTTGTGCAAAATAGGTGTTGGCTTCTTCCAAACCGCTTTTACAGATAAGGGCTACTTTTCCTTTGTGTGCCACTTTCAGGGCAAAACTCATTCCGGCAATACCGGAACCGATGACGAGGAAATCGAACTTTTTAACCATAATCTAAATGTTTATTACCGCAAAACTACAAAATAACTGTTTTCATTGTACTTTTCGTTGCCATTAATTCATAAAATTGCTAACTTGGCAGCAAAAATCTGACAAAATGAACCGAATCTTCCATGCCCGTATTGCCTGGTATCAATATTTCCTGCTGATTGTATTGGGAGCAAATGCGTTTGGCTTTCTCTGGTGCAAGTATATTCTGCTTGCTGTTTTTATGATGTTGCTGTTGATCGTGGTGATCGAACAGGTGATTCACACCACTTATATCGTTACGCCGGAAGGAGAACTGATCCTTTCTTATGGACGTTTTACACGTAAAAAAACAATTCCCATCAAAGATATCATTTCCATACGGAAGCACCATTCGATGAAATTCGGCCGGTTTTCAGTGACGGAGTATCTGCTCATAGAGTACGGCCAAGAGAAATATGCATCGGTAATGCCTGTCAAAGAACGGGAATTCATCGAGTCGGTGGAAAAGAGAAGAATCCAATCTAATAATGAATAATATGAAATACCAGGTAATTATCATTGGTGGCGGCCCTGCGGGCTATACAGCTGCCGAAGCCGCCGGTAAGGCCGGACTGAGCGTTTTGCTTTTCGAAAAACAGAATTTAGGCGGAGTCTGCCTGAATGAAGGATGCATCCCTACCAAGACTTTGCTTTATTCGGCAAAGACGTATGACGGAGTTAAGCATGCCTCTAAATATGCGGTGAATGTGCCGGAAGCCTCTTTCGATCTGGCAAAGATAATTACCCGTAAAAGTAAGGTAGTACGTAAATTGGTATTGGGTGTAAAAGGCAAGCTTGCTTCCAACAACGTAACGGTTGTGAACGGTGAAGCGTATATCATCGATAAGAATACCGTCCGTTGCGGTGAAGACATTTACGAATGTGAGAATCTGATTATTTGTACGGGTTCGGAAACATTTATCCCGCCGTTTGCAGGCATCGATACAGTGGATTACTGGACACATCGGGATGCGCTCGACAATAAAGAGTTGCCGGTCTCATTAGCCATTGTGGGCGGAGGTGTCATCGGAATGGAATTTGCTTCTTTTTTCAGTAGTCTCGGTGTACAGGTGACGGTTGTCGAGATGCTCGACGAAATATTGAATGGAATGGACAAAGAGCTCTCTGCCCTGCTTCGTGCCGAATATGTCAAACGGGGGGTAAAATTCCTGCTTAGTACGAAAGTCACCTCTTTGTCACCGAATGACGGTGGCGTGGCTGTGGCTTATGAAAATGCCGAAGGTACGGGAAGCGTGGTTGCAGAGAAGATCCTGATGAGTGTCGGCCGCCGGCCTGTAACCAAAGGCTTCGGATTGGAAAATCTGGGACTGGTACTGACAGAACGCGGTAATGTCGCTGTCAATAATAAGATGCAGGCTTCCGTGCCGGGAGTATATGTCTGTGGCGATCTTACGGGATTCTCTCTACTGGCCCATACGGCTGTTCGCGAAGCGGAAGTTGCCGTACATGCCATTCTCGATAAAGAAGATACGATGAGTTATCGTGCCATCCCCGGTGTAGTGTACACCAATCCGGAGATTGCAGGGGTAGGCCAGACCGAAGAGAGCCTGTTGGCCAAAGGAATTCCTTTTCATGTCATTAAATTACCGATGGCCTATTCTGGTCGCTTCGTAGCCGAGAACGAGGGGGTGAACGGTATGTGTAAAGTCTTTATCGGTGAAGATAAGACGATCTTAGGGGCTCATATCCTTGGCAATCCGGCTTCCGAGATCATTACCCTTGCCGGCATGGCCGTAGAAATGAAACTGACCGTTGCGGAGTGGAAGAAAATCGTATTCCCCCACCCCACGGTAGCCGAAATATTCAGAGAAGCCCTTTGATCAAGATTCCAAATTTATGCAAAGATTACTCCTATTCCTTATACTATCCTCCTGCCTTCCCGTTTTATGGGGGCAGGAGGTGCTTTCTTCGCGTATCAACGCCTTATTGCGAACTTTACCCGAAGGTTCCGAAGTCGGCATATCCGTGTATGACCTTACTGCAAGGAAATCCCTCTATACCCATCGGGATACGAAACTTTCGCGGCCTGCATCGACCATGAAGCTGCTGACTGCCATTACGGCTCTTTCACGCTCCGATGCCGATGAGCCGTTCCGTACTGAAGTGTGGTATAAAGGAACGATTGAGCATGACACGCTTCGCGGAGATTTATATGTGATAGGAGGGTTCGATCCCGAATTTGACGAACATAGCATGGATTCATTGGTGGATAATGTCATCACTTTCCCTTTTTCCGTTATTAGTGGTAAAATCTACGGGGATATCTCCATGAAAGATTCTCTTTATTGGGGTGCCGGCTGGGCATGGGATGATACGCCGGAAGCTTATCAGCCTTATCTCTCTCCTTTGATGTACCACAAAGGGATGGTTACGGTTACAGTTGCTCCCGGTGCTGCTCCCGGTGATACTGCAAAGGTATCCTGTTATCCTGTATCCTCTTATTATTCTCTTCACAACACAGCACAGACGCGTACTCCTTCTGCCGGGAAATTTGCCGTGACCCGGGGATGGCTTCAGAATAAGAACAACATCACGGTCACGGGTAATGTAGAAGGAAAACGCAGTGTCGATATCAATGTTTTTTCTTCACAGGATTTCTTTATGCATGCTTTTTTAGAGAAACTTCGTGATCGCGGTATCGATGTGTCTCGTGAATATGATTTTTCGGTCTTTGTTCCCGATAGTTTGTCGGCTTGCATGGTTCGTTGGGAGCGTCCGGTGCAGGATGTCTTGAATCAGGTCATGAAAGAGAGTGATAACTTGAGTGCGGAGGCTTTGTTTTGTCGTTTGGGGGCACAGGCTACCGGTAAAAGATATGTGTCCGCCAAAGAAGGGATTGCCGAAATAAATAGAATGATAAAACAGTTGGGACACAACCCCGACCGTTACAAAATAGCCGATGGTTGCGGTCTTTCCAACTATGACTACCTCTCCCCTGCCCTTTTAGTCGATTTCTTGAAATTCGCATATTCCCGCACGGAAGTATTCCGGAAACTCTATAAAGCACTTCCTGTTGCCGGTGTAGACGGGACATTGAAATACCGGATGAAGCAGAGTAAAGCGTATAAGAATGTCCATGCCAAAACCGGTTCCTATACCGCTATCAATGCGTTAGCCGGTTATCTGAAAGCTGCCAATGGGCATGAAATAGCTTTTGCCATCATGAATCAGAATGTTCTCTCGGCCGCAAAAGCCAGAGAATTTCAGGACAAGGTGTGTGAAGTGCTTTGTGAATAGCTAAGGTTTACGAACTCAATGAATTGACATGTGATGGTATTTCTCATAGGGAGTATCCTTGGAAAATACCTCTGGCAAAGCTGAAGCCATATACTGTAATTTTTCTTCAGTCGTTTTGAAGATTTGTTTGGAGTTATCACAATAGTGTTGTATGAGCTGTTCCGCATCTTTAAATCCTCGTAAGTCCTCCTCATCAAAACATGAAATTTCGTTATAGTCATCATCCATGGAAAAATGTGGATTTTGTGGAGAGAACATGTAAATTTTTCCTTTTATCTCGCCACACTGTTTGACATATGCAGCATATTGGTCTTCTGTAAGTTCCAAGAAATCATTTTCATTGGGTATATATCCGATTTTGAAAATAAATTGAAGTGAGGGCCCAATCGGCCCGAATAGGAGATCGAAAAAGTCCATTTTTTATAAGTTATGGTTAATAAATATCGTAAATATAGTGGTTTTATTTATCATAACTTATAAAAATCTCTCAATTATCCGGTAGATGATTCGAATAGCCTGAATGAATGTTGTGATTTCTGATATGTAATTATAGAGAAAATAGGGGGATAAAGATATGATTTGACAGTTGAAAATAGATGACTCTTTTGCTGCTGGGCAAATTGTTGAATACCAACAAGTTATATGTTTCCTTTTTTTCTCGGTGAGAATCGAAGCGTTTGTCGTAGAGAAACGCACCGATTCTCTACGGGCAACGGAGCGTTTCTCACCGAGAAACGAGTTGAATATTCTTAAAAGACAACAACTCTCATAAATACGAAAGCAGGAATAGCTAGTTGCTGATTCCATATTAATTATCTGTATTTGTTGTGGTGTAAGCAGCAGGCATTCTCAAAAAGCTTGTTCAATAGTGGAAACCAATAACTCCACTTCATCTTTTATAGCTATTGTAAATTACGGCTTTGAAAACGTATCGGTAGAAAACAGTTTTATCGTTCTGTCAAAAACATCGCAGCACATCCATTTGGGGACACTATGTTTGTCATATTTTCTTTTTGTTTGTATCATGTAGTTGCTATTTCAGAATAGTATGTACTTTTAATATACAAGAGTATATACCATTATCATGCAATAGTGTATATTTTTGCAGTGTAAAAGTATATACTCTTATAAGCGTTCATTATCAGTTGTTTATGCCCGTATCTTGGATAAGAACAACCCTGTTGTCTGATTCCGGTAAGTAACTGCCTTGTACTTTCACCATCGGTTTATCCGCCTTGTGCGGGAGTATGATTTCCGCTTTCATCAACTTCCCGTATTTCCATTCCATATTTACCCGATAACCGTTTCTTGCCATTAAACCTTCGATTTTTCCTTCCGGCCATTCAGTAGGCAGAGCCGGTAAGAGGTGGATAAAACCTTCCTGCGATTGTAGGAGCATTTCGGCAAAGAGCCCGGAGGTTGCCATTGTGGCATCGACCTGCATGTTTCCCGATTGGTTGGACATCATGTTTTCATAACCGCTTTCTTTAATCATTTGGTTGAAAGTGCCGATGGCTTGATCACCTTCATAAAGTCTTGTCCAAAGAGCGGTACGCCATGCCATAGACCAATTACCGCCGGTATGGGGCCATCTTTCGCCAAACTTTCCTTTTCCTCTCATCTCTAATGATTTTTTGACGGCCAGTGCCAGTGCAGGGGTCTGACTGTATGAAATCATGTTTCCCGGATACAGGGCATAGAGGTGGGCGATATGCCGGTGATGATCGCGTGGGTTGTCTACATCGTCTATCCATTCCTGCAGTTGTCCGTAGCGACCGATTTTCAAAGGTAATAGCTTGTTTCTGGCAATAGTCACTTTCTCACGAAATGCGGAATCGATTCCTAAACATTCCGATGCCTTTATCACATGAGTATACAAATCATAGACCATTTCGATATCTTGATAAGCCGGTAGGGTGAAGATACGTCCTGCGGTTTGTTCGCCGTTTGCGGTAGAATAATCTACCGGAGAACCGTTTTTCATCTCAATGCCGTGTTCGGCCGACACGGAGGGGGCGATAATGAAATGCTTCTGGTACTCTACCATATTTTCCAACCAGAACTCGGCGGCTTCTTTCATGATAGGATATCCTTTGGTTTCAAGATAAGATTTGTCTCCGCCGAAAGCATAATGTTCCCACAGATGCCTGCAATGCCAGGCGGCTCCTGACGGATAAAGTCCCCATAGGATATCGTCACCTGGAACGGTATGTCCCCAGATGTTTCCGGTGGAGTGGCTGACCCAGCCTTTGGTTCCGTAATACTCTCCGGCTGTTTTTCGTCCGGGTTCTACCAAACCTTCGATCCATTCCAGATAAGCCTCTTCGCACTCCGGAAGTTGGGTAGGTCCGCAACCCCAGTACATCTCCTGAAGATTGATATTACTTTGGAAGTTACCATTCCAGGGTGCTTTTTCAAAGGTATTCCATACACCTTGCAGATTGGAGGGTAATGTTCCCGGGCGGGAGGCGCTTATCAGCAGGTACCGGCTGAGGTTGAACCACAATACTTTGAGGGAAGCGTCGTCGGTAAATCCTTGCTGTAATTGCTTTACACGTATATCGGTTGGTAATTTTTCGGAAGCCGTGTCACCGGAAAGGGTGAATTTAACACGGTTGTACAATGTCTGATAATCGGATATATGGGTGTGTTTGACTGTTTCGTAACCTTTAGTGATAGCACTTTTTATTGTTTTCTCGGTTGTTTGACGAGGCTTTTCTCCTTTATAAAGCGGATATACGGGGGAATATTCGGTATCGACCGTATAAAAGACGGTAGCTTCATCGGCTCCTTCGACTGTAATTTGCTGGTGTCCCACTTTGATACTTCCGCCTTGGTGAAGTACTTTCATACGGATGGTATAGCCCAGTCCGTTTCCTTGGATGATTCCGTTGAAAATGAGTTCATCTTTGCCTTCTGTTACTTTTTCGGGTTGATAAACAAGTGAATGGGAAAGGGAAAAGCTGATCTTCCCTTTTTGGTCGGCTGTGAAATGGAGTGCCATCAGTTTGTCGGGATAACTGCAAAAGTATTCGCGGTTGAACCGGACACCTCCTTGGGTATATTCGACGAACCCCCGGGAAGTAGACAGATCAATACCACGCAGATAATTCTGTACCGGCTGGTTTTTCTTTCCAAAGTCCACAAACAGGTTACCGACCATTGAAAAATAACCGTAGTTTGTATAGTCTCCCACCATATAGAGACGGGAGAGAGAATCGGCTTCTGCAAAACGACGATCTGTAATGGACCGGCGGATAGCGGCAATCTTGTCTTTGCCTCCTTTGACAACTCCGTAATTGAAGTCGGGAACAGAGTGAGGGCCTCCCGTCCAGAATGTCTTTTCGGCTATGTCAAAGCGTTCTTTTTCTACGTCACCGTAAAAGGAAGCTCCCATATAGCCGTTGCCGATATGTAAAGCTTGTTCCGACCAGTTTCGGGCGGGATAAGTGAACCATAACGTTTCATTGGGGGATAAACGTTCTTTGATAGAGCCGGTTGCAAAAATAGGCAAACTGGCTGTTAGCAGGACGAATAGAAGGAGCTTGTGTTTCATTGTATCTCTATTTATTGAAAACTTTTTCGAAGAAAACCCAGGTTAGAATAAAAACGGATTCCAACCCGGGTATATTATGAATCGTATAAAAAACGAAGTGTTTTTTATTTCTTGATAATTCTAAAGCTTGCTGTTTCCGAGTCGCATTGCACTTTTACCACGTAATAACCGGTAGACAAGTTGTTGAGGTGGATGAAGCGTGTGCCGTCGGACAGGTTTTCTTGTTTTAATATCTGTCCCATCGTGCCGTAAACGGTAACTGTCAGATTGGTTTCGTCATTACCATTGAGGTTGACGAACAGCTCGTCTTCAACCAGTGTAGGATATACGGATATATTGCCACTGGATTGGGTAGTGCTGATTCCTGTTCCTTGATAAGTGGAATCATAGAATTCACGAATTAACCCGTAAGCTTCTTCTTCCATACCGGCATCTTGGCCTAATGCCCAGATTCCGATACCTTTGAAACCGCCTTTGATGGTATAATCGTATTTCAGGCGAAGGCTCTGGAGGTCTTCCGTATAGGCCGTCATATTGGCACCGTCTTCATCGGTGTACTTGTAAACATTACCTTTGGCTGCATCGTCCCAAGTGATGTTATTGTCTTTAGAATATTTGGGCACATCACCTAAAGTGGCTGTACCGACTTTGGAACCGTTCTTATAAAGATTGCCGTAATAAGGCCATGCGATGACGATATCGGATGCCGGGATATTGATATCCAGCCAGAATTGTTTGATTCTTCTTTGCGCATCGTTCAACGGGCAGGTAAAAGTTTGTCCGATGTTGTACATCATGATGGTCAGATAGTCGGCACTTTGGAGCATGCCTTTGAAGTCCCATTCGTTGCTTTCATTGCCCGGGTAGGTAGCTACGGAGAGCTCGAAATCCGGATTGATCTTATCTAATTCCTCTTTGATGTATTTGATCAGTTCATTGTATTTAGCACCGTGATTGGGCACAGAGTTATAAAACTCTTCAATATCCATGTTGATACCGTCCAGATTGTATTTGTCTGTAAACTTGGCGATGGCGGCAGCAGCCGTACGCATTTTCTGGGAATCTCCGAATAGGTCTACATAGAAGGCGGTGTTTCCTCCGTCGCGCACATTACCGGTGATGGCGGCAAGTACTTTCACACCGTTTTTGTGTGCGTCATTGATAAAATCGATCCACGGCCATTTCAAGTCGATGCCTTTATCCTCGAAAGTCGGAGTATAGTTGCCTTTGTCGATTTCAAAACCGATGGGAGCCACATGAGTAAGTCCTTTCCAGTCTACCTTGTCGATGGTGGTAACACTGAACCAGGGGAACCAGCCGAAAACGATTTTGTTATTGTAATCTTTACATTTCTGCGTATAGGCAGCCTCATCCAGTTCATTGATCTGACGGATGGTCATATCACCATTGGGATTCGGGTTTTCGGGAGTGATGCTGTTACCGTTGCTGAAATACAATTTGGTGATTTGGCCGTCCAGTTTACCACCATCGGTTGCAGTCGGTTTTAATCGAATGGCAACGATAAAGAAGTTATTACCAACGAGAAGCGCTTGTTTTCCGGCATTTACTTCGTCACGCAGTTCTAACTTACCGTTTCCCGGACGGAGTGCTTGATAGTTCATCGTGAACGATTCGTCTGTGATTTGGGCTTTGTCACCGGCATAATATACGTTAATGCTGGCAATATCGGTAAGTTTGGTAGTACCGTCCAAAGAAATGTCCAGTCCGCTAAGTGAAAGTTCACCGGCACCGACTGTATTGATTTTTAAAGTAAGCAATTCGATATTTTCCTCTTTAGCATAAGCATTACCGGTTTTTTGAGAAACCATGGCACTTTCGATTGTCATTTCTCCTACTTCTTCGAATATTTTCAGGTCGATGTCTTTTATTTCTGCTTCCGTTGTTTTGAAAGTGGCCGGATAAGCACCTTGCAGATCGGGAACAGTCGTTTCGGAAACATTCTGGAAATCGTAGTAAGCTACTAAATTAGCTTTTTCCGGGTGAGAATCGAGCACTTTATAACTTTTCCATTTGGAGATCGTTTCCAGATCCAAGGCTTTATTCCATATTCTGACTTCGTCATAACAGGCAAGAGAAGCACCGCCCAATACGAAAGAAGCATCGATATCACCGGTGGTCGGTTTAAAGAATGCATTGGAGAAAGCCTGGCGGATACCGTCGATATAGAGAATGATGACTCCCTCATCGGTACTTGTTTTGGTTCCGTCGTAGACTAAGGCGATGTGATGCCAGCCGCTTTTCGGATAACATCCGGCAGAAGTTTGTGCGTAAGCACCGTCTGCCCCGTTGGCTTGCATTACATAGATCTGCCCGCTTTTCTCTACCTGTACTTTGATACGGTTACGTTCGTCGGGTTGTTCTTTCTTGAAAATAATGAAACGGTCGTCCAGATCATCCAGGGTTATATTTACCCATGATTCGATGGTATAGGCACCTGCTTTGTTGAGTTGTGTTATATCTCCGCAATCCAGATAAGCATCACCGGAATTAACGTTCAGTTTAAAACCTTTGTTTCCCGTTGTTTGTGCGGCTGCACTGAGAAAGCCTAACAAGGCAAATAGACATAAAAATAGATTCTTTTTCATTGTTCTTTTATTATTAAGTTACACAAAGTTTATTCTTGAGGTTTGTTGGGGTCATAAATCTCGAATACGCCCGATTCGATGGTGGGGCTGTCTACTACCAGATCGTCGGTGGCGATGGCTTTCACTACCAAGCGGTATTTTCCACCGGCTACGATGGGGTCACCGTCGAAATCGGTAGTGATGCTCTCGTCGAAGCGGAACGAACACTGGTTCTTAAATTCTTTCTGGTCGGGATCTTTCTGGAGACGGCTTATCTGAAAAGCCTTGTCGGTGTGCTCCATCGCGTCTTCGGCATAGAGCGTACTTTTCTCTTTGATTATCCAGAAGTTGATATTCTGTACGCGGGTGGTATCGCCTTTGAAGAAATAGGTGACTTTGATGTCAGATAGTTTGCTTTCTTTACCAACCTCCCAGGTGCGTACGTTCCATACGTAGAGATAGCTGTCCTTTTTCGAAAAGTCATCCTCGTCTTTATCGCAGGCTACAAAAGAAAAAGTGATCAGAAAGAGTATTAATTTTACGGTTGCTTTCATCTTGCTATTATTTTTGAGTGGTTTCATATCCCGGGTTCTGCTCTAAATTTGAATTTTTGATAATTTCTGTTTGAGGAATGGGGCAAAGGTTGTGCGCTTCGCTCACATATTCGCCACCTTTGGAGTTGATCTCCTTACTGACTCTTTTTACGGTCTCTACGAGTATTCCCCATCGTACAAGGTCGAACCGGCGGTGTCCTTCATAGCAGAGTTCGCGGGCGCGCTCATCTTGGATAAGGGATTGGAACTGCTTGTAATTCAGATCCTCCACTTCGTCTATACCGGCTCGTAGACGGATCTCATTTACGGCATCGTAGGCCTCTTCGGTAGGGGCGCCTTTCCATTCGTTCAGTGCTTCAGCATACATCAAGAGAACATCGGCATAACGAAATACGGGGAAATTTAAACCGTCATGGTCGAGCATCTGCTTGCCGGTTCTGTCCCAATATTTGATAACAGCGATGCGGCTGTCCTTGAAAGGTTGCCCGCGCCACGTTTTGGCCAGATTGTGTTCGAGACGTAAATCCCATTCGTCGTATTTATTATAGAAGGATGTTGGGGCGGAGCTGCCTCCCAGTCCGTTGAATTTGTCCCATTCCTCTTTGCTCGGGCCCAAATACCACAACATGCGGGCTGAGAAGTCGGTATAATCGGCATTGAATTGTATGGAGAAAATGTGTTCCTGTTCATTTTCAAAAGCCTGGGAGAAGATGTCGCTGTAATTGTCGAATAATTTGTATTTATTCAATCCCATGACTTCTTCGCATGCACCTGCCGCTTTTTCCCACTGTTTTTGTAATAGATACATTTTCGCTAATAAGGTATAGGAGGCACCTTTACTGATTCTGGCTACAACGGTGGGGTTCTTTTCCAATAGTGGAGACACCTCTTCGAGTTCGTCAATGATGAACTTGGCCAGTTCATCCTTTGTAGCCCTTTTTACGTTCTTCACCTGATCCAATGAGGTGATTTCATCTTGTAGCAACGGCACGCCTCCCCAGTATGTCAATGCGTGATAGTAATAGAAAGCGCGCAGGCAACGGGCTTCTGATAACAGAAGAATACGTTTGTTTTCATCGAACGTTGATTCTTTTATGCGGCTTATGGCTGTGTTACAGGCACCGATAGCCTGATAAGTGGTAAGCCACCAGTCACTCCATCTGTTTTCGCCCGAAGTCCATTGATAATTGGCGGAACCGCCCGCACTACCGGATATATCGGTGCCTTCGAAAGCGAAACACCATCTGTCCTGGCTATAATAGCCGGTTCCGTAAAGGAAGCTGTAACATCCGGCTACGGCAGCTTCGGCTCCGTCTACCGTTTCAAATAGTTTATCGACACTCAGTTGTGATATCGGTGTTTTGTTCAGCATATCCAGACACGAACTTAACGTCACTGTCAGGGTGCATAATACCATTATTTTTAATCTTTTCATGATTCTTTTCATTATAGTGTAATCTTAAAACCAAAAGTATACGTTCTTGCCGATGGGTATGCGGTGAAGTCCATACCCCGGAGTACATTTGCCGAATAAACTTTATATCCACCTTCCTTTCCCGTATTTACTTCCGGGTCGTATCCTTTATAAGAGGTAAATGTGAACAAGTTAGTTCCGGTAACGTAGCATTGCATATCCTGAATTACTTTATTTTTCTTCCAGCTCTTCACCGGGAAATTGTAATACAGGCTGATGCTCTTAATCTTCAGATGTGAACCGTCATGAATCATATAAGTGGAGGGCTGGTATTCGTCATTGGAATAGAGCTTGGGATAAGCCGCACGCGGATTGTCGAGCGACCAGAAATCCTTTATCCGCTTATATTGGTTTACGAACCGGGGATCGACTGTGGCATACAGGAAGTCACCGCCGGCCAATATATCGTTGCCATAGGTTCCTTGCAGGAATATGCTTAAGGTGAAATTCTTGTAGGTGAAAGTATTGTTGATACCTCCGAAAAAGTCGGGGTTCGGGTCACCGATGGTGGTCTGGTCTTCAATCGATACGACACCGTCGCCATTGATATCCCGGTATATTTTCTGTCCGAGAGAGGCTGTCGGTTCATTTCCGGCATCGATCTGTTCGCGAGAATGATAGATACCGTCCATGATATAGCCGTAGAATACACCGACAGGTTGACCTACTTTCAGCCAGGAATAAGGATGGGTTCCCAAGCCCGGGCGGAAGGTGTATTCGAAGTCTTTATCCGGTCCCATGGCAAGCACTTCATTCTTATTGGTCGAGATGTTGAATTCGGTAGACCATGTGAAATCTTTCGTCATGATATTGGTAGTACGGATCATTAATTCCACACCGCGGTTTGAAATCTTTCCTACGTTCATGAAGCCGTTCTTGAAGCCCGAAACATAAGGGAATTCCACATCCAGCAAGAGATCTTTGGTTCTTTTGGAATAGAAATCGAGTTCTACGTTCAGGCGTGAATTGAAGAAAGAGGCCTCGATACCGAAATCGACTTGGGCGGTTGTTTCCCATTTTAGTTTGTCGTTACCCAAACGGTCGGGGACGTAGCCGATTTGCGGAATTTCTCCTAACATGACATTCTGCTGTCTCATCAGAGGCAAGGTCTGATACAGGGCAATATCCTGGTTTCCGGAGAGACCGTAACTCAGTCTTACTTTTAAGTTGTTCAGTTTAGTGAAACGTTTCATGAATTTCTCTTCCGAGATTCTCCAGCCTAAGGCTGCCGAAGGGAAGAATGCGAATTGGTTGTCCTTGCCCAGACGTGACGAACCGTCATATCTGCCTGTAAGGGTAATCAGATAGCGGTCGCGGATGGAATAGTTGATTCGTCCTAAATAAGAGATGATGGCCCATTCGGAAGCCGAGCTTCCTATCTGACGGGTTTTGGTTTCGGCATCGGAGAGATTATTCCAGTCGAGCAGGTCGTTGGTGAAGTTCTTTCCGAAGAGATCCAATCCTTCGTTGCGTCCGAATTGGAGCGTATATCCTCCCAAAACAGTGAGGTGATGGCCTTCCACTATCTCTTTCATATAGTTGGCTGTGTTTTCCCACAAGATGGAATATCCTTCCGACTGGTTGATCCGTGCTTCGCCTTTGGTTTTATTCTGCATCATGGTAGGCAGAGATCCGGGCTTATATTCACTCGTCTTGGCGGTACTGGCATTCAGACCTAAGGAGGTTTTGAACTTTAATCCCTTAATAGGCTCCCAGTCTCCGAAAACACCGAGGTATACGGTAGTCGACTTTTCTTCTTTTTTGCGGAGATTGAGTTGGGCAACTACGTTATCGATTTTATTGCTCACTACACGTGAAGGGCTGTCGGCGGCATATGAACCGTCTTCGTTATAGATAGGCATGGTCGGCGGAGTTGCCAAAGCGGAACTTTGGTAGTCGAAACCTCCCAGGCTTACCAGATTGGGCTTTCGGGCAGAATGCGAGAACTGGAAATTGGCACCGATATTTACTTTGTTACCGATCTTCCTGTCCAAATTAAGACGGGTCTGATAGCGTCTGATTCCCGATTTTTTGATTACACCTTCCTGATCGAACATGCTTAATGACAGATAATAGCGGGTGTCTTTGTTACCTCCCGAAGCGGCTACCTGATAATTCTGCATCAATGCTGTCTGGAGAATTTCGTCTTGCCAGTCGGTTCCTTTTTCATAGATGCTGGGGTTTTCGATAGACGGTTCCTGGCCGGCGGCGACATCCTGTTGGTTTAACATCTCGGCATATTCGCGGGCATTGAGCATTTCCAGGCGTTTGGCAACCTGCTGAACGCCTACATAGGCATTGACTGTGACGCTGTTGCCTCCTTCTGTTCCTCTTTTCGTAGTGATGATAACTACCCCGTTGGCACCTCTGGCACCATAAATGGAGGTGGCGGCAGCATCTTTCAGGATTTCTATCGATTCTATATCGTTCGGGTCGATCAGGTTCAGATCGCCTGCACCGATAAATCCGTCTACCACATACAACGGCTGGTTACTTGCCGAGATGGAGTTACCGCCACGGATAAGGATATTAGTTGCCGCACCCGGTTCGCCGGAAGTATTGGTAACGTGTACACCCGATACTTTACCGGTAAGTGCCTGATCGAGACGTACGGTCGGGATATTGTTTATATCTTTCCCTCCCAAGCGGGCAACAGCACCTGTCAGGTCTTTTTTTCTCATGACTCCATAGCCGATTGCCACTACTTCATTGAGCATCTGGCTGTCTTCTTCCATCAGAACGTTGATAACCGCTTTGTCCTTCGTTCTTACCTCTTTCTGCTTATAACCGATGTAAGAGAACTGGAGTACGGAGTTTTTGTCTTTTAACTGGATGGAATAGTTACCGTCCATATCGGTGGTCGCACCTTCATTACCGTTTTTAACCCGGATGGTGACACCGACAAGCGGTTCGTCCATGGCATCTGTAATTTTTCCTTTGATGATGACGGGTTTACTTGCAACGGCTTGTTGCAGAGTAATGATGACTGATTTGGACTGTATGCTAAAACTCAGTCCTCTCGGTGCAAGAACCGTTTTGAGAATCTCCGTCAGGCTTCGATCCTGTACAGATACAGTAATGTCCTTCCGATTGTCCACCACTCCTTCGCGATACGAAAAATAGTAATCCGTTTTGTGTTGGATTTCTTCGAAGAACTGCTTGAGTGTGACATTGCTAAGCGAAAGAGAGAGCTTCGGCTCCGGTGCATTCTGAAGATTCTGGGCATTCAGAATGCCCATGAATCCATTCATTAGTAATAAAAAGAATATGATACGAAATTTTTCTGTGATCATGGCTGTTTTAAAGTATTTCATTCTTTAAGGTGTTTTTTACTTATTGGTTTGAAGTTTTCTTTTTCTTTTTTCCTTGTCCGTTCTATAAGTAGTACACATATTTATTCTTTTTGTAACATTTGTTTTTTTATGTTTTATAGCAGGTTATTTCTTTTCTCCCTCGGCAGCCCTTTTTTTCAGGGTATCGATGGTTATATCGATCAGCCGGCCTGCTTGTTCCTGCCCTTTGTAGGCGGCTACACGAAGCATTGAAGCATTTTTGGGGA
>NZ_HF991119.1:0-66544 GCF_000432295.1 Bacteroides sp. CAG:189 | reverse complement strand
TGTATACATATTGGAATAGATATCGGGGATGGTATTGTCGAATGTATAGAACAGGCTTAATCCTTCTATTTCTGTCTTCATTGCTATTTTCAGTCGGTGCTCTTTATCCCAATGGGGATAAATGATAGGATCGTAGATGCTGCGGGCATAATTGACGCCGGATCGGTCGAAACGTTCGAACTGTTGCTCCACTCTGTTTACAAAGAACTTCCAGTTGCGCAACCGGGCATCGGTCCACAGGGTTTCCGATATCGCCAGGGCACGGGGCCAGATCATATATTCCACTTGCCGGTAGTGGGGGACGGATTCCGTCCAGAGATTTCCTTGCCCGCCCATGATCAGGGAAGCGTCCACACTATCGGGAATGAGTTGATATTTGTAACAGTCCTGTAGGCGCAGCATGGAATAGGTGTTTGGTTCGACTGTCGGATCTCCCTGGTAAAAGTCCAGATAGCAATGGTCGGTTGGGGTCATGATGACGGAATGTCCTTGCTTGGCAGCTTCTATACCTCCTTTCATACCTCTCCACGACATGACGATAGTTTCCGGTGCCAAGCCGCCTTCTAATATTTCATCCCATCCGATAACCTGTTTCCCTCTTTTTTGAACCATCGCGGCCACACGTTTCACAAAGTAGCTTTGCAGTTCTTCCAGGTTTTTAAGATGTTCTTTCTGCATACGCATTTTGCATTTGGGACACTTCTCCCAAAATCCTTTATAGCATTCGTCACCGCCGATATGGATATAAGGAGAAGGGAAGAGGCGGGCGACTTCGGCGAATACGCTGTCCAGTACTTCAAATGTCTGTTCATTGCCGGCACACAGGGAGTTTTCTATTTCGGTATAGAAAGTGTTGCCTACATTGACGTGGAACGGTCCTCCCGTACAGGATATCTCCGGATAGGCCGACAGGGCTGCCATGCTGTGTCCGGGAATATCTATTTCGGGCACGATGGTTACATAGCGCTGTTGTGCATATTCTACAATTTCCCGGATATCTTCTGTTGTGTAATATCCTCCGTAACTCAGGGAGTCGGTCGGCAGTTGCGGTTCCCGCTCCCACCAATTACCTACGCGGGGCGCTCTCCATGCACCGATGGCGGTGAGTCTGGGCAGTGATTTTACTTCTAATCTCCATCCCTGATCATCGGTCAGATGCCAATGGAATACATTGTATTTGTATTCGGCCATCTGGTCGATGAATTTCTTTACTTCCTGCTTGGTGAAGAAATGCCGGCTGACGTCGAGCATCAGTCCCCGCCATGCAAATTGGGGTTTATCAGTGACTTCTATGCAGTTAATACTCCAGGTGGCGTCTGCCTGTACCGTTTTCGACTTTATTTCCGGCGGGAGTAACTGAAGTACGGATTGTATACCGTTGAATATTCCGTGATGCTTGTATGCGCTCAAAATCAGTTGATCTGCCGATATCGAGAGCTGATATCCCTCCTCACCCAGTTCTTTGTGTTCGCCTAACTGGAAAATAATCGTACCGGAGTTGTTTACCGGCAGGGAAAAGCCTGTAGCGTCACTGATTTCTTCATTGAAGTAGTTTGCTAAGGCCGTCATTTCCGGATCGGACTTGTCTATGCCGATGCTGCTTTGCCCGGTTATGTAGAAGGTACCCGGTTTCAGTTCGTACGTACTCGGCAGAGGAATAATCCCAATGGATTCGTTGGATATGCTATTCTCCGGTTGGGTACAACTGACTGCACATCCGAACAGAAGGAGAAGAGCGAAATGATTGATGATCTTCATTTACTTGTTTTTTTAGATATGTATTTGGCTTTGCCTGTTGTCATATATTCCCATACACCTGTTACCCATGAGTCTACCCGGGCTTTTTCTACGGGGGTACTTGCAGCCGCTTGTGCTTTATGTACCAATTTTTCCAGTTCTTCCATCACTTTGTCCGTACCGAGGTATTCCCAGGCGATGGACTCCGTCTGGTGAAATTGTGCGTCTTTGGTCTGGATATCCGACGGATAGTTTTTCGAATCGCTATAAACGCTTTCTATCTTGTCATAGAAATCCGACATCGGCTTGGCTGCTTTGCCGAAATAAGAGGTAAAGAACTCGTCGATCAGTTTGTCCGGGTCTAATGATGGATTATCATATAGTTTCATGGTGATGTAGAAATCCAGTTGCTCGCCGATACCGCACAGGAAGATTCCCCGTACCTTATCTTTTGCATACATTTTTATTTGTCCGGCTACTTCATGGATACTGAACCCCGGGAATACATGGAAGTTTTGTACCAGACCGCGTTCGGTTGGAAAACACAAGTAATTCCACAGGTAGACAGGGCGGCCGCTCTTTTTACTCTCTTCTATCCATTTCTTGTAATAATCTACTTCATTCTCTTTCATTTTCGGTGCCCAGTAATTTCTTGGATGCAGACAGGGAGCTACCGATATATTGTCTTCCAGTGTCATATCTTCCGGCATATAGGCATACACATGATAAGCTAAAGCCGATATTTTTTTGTTTGGATGTGTTTTCTTAACCTCTTTGGCCACGTTGTTAATAAAAGTCCAGAGATAATGAGTAGCGGTACCGCAGTTGAAATGCTCTCCACGGATGTTGTCTTTATCGATTGCCAACTGCCGGGTACACTCTTCGCATTGGCACCAGTTTGCGTTATCCAAAGGAACGATTGCAAAATAATCTCCTAAAGCGATTTGTTCACCTTTCAAAGGTTTACCGTCAAAATAGTCGCGGGCATCTTGGGCCACTTGCTCGATGAATGCCCGGTTGGTATAGCAGAACTGACGTTCGTGAGGGCCACCGGTACGTCCTACTGCGAAGTATTCGGGATGATAGCTTTCGAATAATTCCGGCCGTTCTGGATTCTTTTGCAGGAAGCGGTCCTGATAGGCAGTGAAAGCATGGTTGGCTGCCCACTTTTCACCACCGAACCGGATGCGTCTGAGAAATAGCTGTAAATTTTCTGAAGTTGCGTTGAAATATTGTTCTTTCATCATCGGCCAATCGAAAGAATAACTGCCGTCTCTGTATTTGAGAACGGGCGCACGCATTATTCTGACAGGTGAGAGTTTTAAGTTTTTCTGTTTTGGAACGATGATATTCAGTGAATCGGGACCGTAGAAACGGATACCCAAGTAGTTCTCCAAGAAGTCATACACGGCATAGCAGGTGCCCTGCGCATCATAAATAGACGGAAGGGTGAGTTCGGCAGGAGCTGACGGATCACCAGTGGATTGGGAGTAATTGATTTTCGTCCGGTCTTTCGAAGGAGTGATACCGTTATTGTCACGTCCGCCGTCTGTGTCGAAGTTTTCGTCCTGTCCCATGAGCGTAATTGTCTCTGGAGTGATCTCTATAAGATATTCTTGCTCTTTGAAACGAACTTTTTCCGTATATTTACTACCGCCTACAAAGATGATTTTCGACGGCTGCTGGGGAACTTCGCTGACTATGGGCAGATGAATGTCCAGAGATTGTTTGATGAAATGTTGCAGTTCATGCGCTGCAAGTATTACCGAAGGAGAAGGTTGCTCACCGGTCACTATAATTGTCCGGTCTTTTTCTATGACAAAAGCTTTCTTGGCCGAACAGAGAACCGGCATCATTAATAGCGTAATATACAATATAAATTTCTTCATAAGCATTTTTTTTGTTTAAAAAAGGGTATAACAATAGCTTGGAACCAACCTGCGAAGGTTCCCTCTTGAGTTTTTTAAAACGAATCGGATGTAAGAAAAAGGACAAAAAAGTAACGGACAAAAGAGATTATAATATCTTTTGCAACATTAGTAAGTTGTTAAGAATGAGTGGATTTAATTTGTATTTTTCATGCGCTTTTCTGTTTTTTTTAGATTATATATATGTCATTGTTTTCTATCTTGAATTTCAGGTTATAGTGTATACGCAATATGTTCATCATCTCTTGTATGGAAATCAGTTTAAATTGTCCGGTGAACTTATCGTTCACAAGATTTTCTTTATCATAGTGTATAGTGACTCCATACCATCTTTCCATACGTTTGAAAACTTCCGTCAACGGTACAGCATTGAATGCCAGTATGCCTTGTTTCCATGCCAGTTCCGAGTCCTCCTCCATAATGGAAATGTTACCTTTCTGCTCATTTCTGGAATAGACGAATTTTTGTGACGGAGTCAGATAAACAGGTTTGGACGGATAACCGTTCATGGTCAGTTTGACTTTTCCTTCTATAAGCGCCGTTTCTACAATGTTTTCATCGTTGTAAACAGAAACATTGAAAGAAGTCCCCAATACTTCCACATCGAAAACGGAGGTCTTTACGATAAACGGTTTTTCTTTATTGGGAGTAACTTCAAAGAATGCTTCTCCTTCAAGGGACACCTCTCTCAATTTCCCGTTAAATTCGGGGGTATACGTTAATTTAGACTCACTGTTCAGATGAACGATTGTCCCGTCCGGTAACGTGATACCGGCACGTTGTCCTCTGTTGACGGATACGATATTGGGTATTTGTTTATAATGGTCCATCTCATGGTAGAGATAAACGGTGGAGAAAATCAGGATCGGTATCAGCAGAGAAGCGGCAACGGTAGATACCCGTTTCAGCCACATCCGTCTGAGATCTTTCTTTATCTCTTCGTCAATGCGTCTGCGGGTACGCTCTTTAGCGCTGGGAGGCATAACGTGAATATTCATGTCTTTCTGCCAGCAGTCATCGAGCATATTCGGGATACTTCTGTCGGAATCATCCTGAATCTTTTGCTGTAGCTCCTTGTATTCTTCTTCGTTGATGCTACCGTGAATATATTTTTCGAGTATATTATTATTTTTCTCCATAATCGATCCTGTCCGTTTATAGGTAGTACACAGAAACGGCAAACCTGTAACATGTGTACTTCCTGTTATTAATATTTTTTAAGTATTACCATTGATTCATGAAAAGAATAGCAAAGCAAAGGCCTGTCTTGATAAGCTCTTCTCTGAGTACTTTGAGTGCACTGCTTAGCTGATTTCTCACAGACTGCTCGGAGATGTCGAGCTTTAGAGCGATCTCCTGGCTGGATAGCCCTTCTTCCCTGCTCATTTCAAATATCGTTCTTTGCCGTTTGCTCAGTTTGTCTTTCGCCTGAAGAATCTGTTCGTTCAATTCATGAAAGTTAAAGTCGTTCTCGGTAGTGTTTGCACCCTCTTCGGCAGCGTCCAGTTGTACAGTATATTCGTCATAAGAGAGCAGGGTAAGCCTGTTTCTGAGATCATTCAGAAATTTGTTTTTGGCAATGGTGAAGAGGAAAGAACGAAAAGAATATTCGGGCGACAGATGTTCTCGCATTTGCCAGATTTTCAGGAAAACCTCCTGAACAATCTCTTCCGCCATTTCGGACGAATGTGTCAGGTTATAGGCAAAGCCATACAATCTGTCGGCATAAAGATCGTATAGTTTGTTGAAGTCGGCATGCGATCCTTTTCGGAGACCTAAAATGTATTTTTCATCCATAAAGAAGAGGTGTTTTTAATAGTGGTGCCAAAGTTAGAGAAATATATGATAAAGAGAATTGATTCGATTGAAAAATATTAGGCGGGTATATTTTACAAATAAAAAAGGTATGTCCGGTCATTGTAGGGCATACCTTTCTCAAAACACGTATGGAATCTATCTATTGCACTTCAAAGATAGACGTTATTATATTTTCTCTAACACAAATATAGTGACTTTTGTGTGTATAGTTTGCCTTTTCCCGATTTTCTGTTCAAAAAGGCTGGAATTTTGAGTGTTTCTCATGTTGGGAAGATGGATGTGGTCAAGCAATTAATAAGCTGATGTCGGATATTCAAGTATAATAATGAATAGAGAAGGATAGATATTCTTGTATTGTTGAAAATCGATTTCTTAATATGCAAAACATGGGGATGTTTTATACCACAACATCCCCATGTTCAGAATCACAACATCCCCATGTTTTGGACAAAGACATCCGGATGTTGTGATAAAGTATCTTTTGTATGGTTATAATGGATCTTTGATCATTTTCTGTACCAGTTCCGGGTTGTTTGTCGTGATGTAATCGGCACCGTGATCGATACACCATTGTATTTCTTCGGGTTCGCTTACCGTCCAGATATTGACTTCGAGTCCTGAATCATGGAGTTGCTTTATCCATTCAGGATTCTTTTTGAATACGTTGATGTGATAGTCGGCTCCTGTTCCTCCGATTTTCTTTAATACGTCCGGTGCTACGCCGTTCAGATAGAGAATCGGGCAGTTGGTCTGTTTCACAAGTTCATCGAAAGCATTTCTGGAAAAAGTAATGTAGGAGGTTCTTGTTTCCAGTTCTTTGGCTTTTACCAGGTCGAGTATCATTTTTACGGCTTCTTTTTCATGTTCCCTGTTTTTATGGGGTTTTATTTCCAATACCAAGTCTATCGTAAGGCGTTTGGCAACGTCGAGAAACTGATCCAATGACGGTAGGTATTCTCCGTTTTTCAATTTCTGATTCAGAATGGTGTCGGATGACGTGGTTTCTATTACGTAACCGTTTATATGATCGTCGTGGTTTACTACCAGTTTTTTATCGGCTGTCAGCCATACGTCGAATTCGCATGCGTCGCATTGGATGGAGTCGGCTTTTATCAAGGCACGGATGGAGTTCTGGGCCGAGCCTTCGGTGTCCCAATATCCCCGGTGAGCCACTATTTTGGGTTGGGCATTTACGGTAAGAGTTACGAGGATTCCCATCAGACAGATGAATACAAGTTTTCTTTTCATGATATACTGAATTTTGAAGTTATTTTTCGAGTGAGATAATTACACTTCCGGGAGAATGGCAGGAAAGGCGGAGTGAGTCTTTCTTCTTTTTGATTTTCGCATGGGAAGTGTTTTCTATGATGCTAACTTTTCCATAGGTTGAATTTGGGGGGAGAGAGAGCCGGAAACTGCCTTTGGCGGGGTTGCTGAAAAAGATGACCCTTTTCCCGTTGATGAATCCGTCGTAAGCAAATGCAGACCCTGTATCGAGCAACGGGGTGGCTATCCAGGTGTATACCCCGCTCCACGAATCATGATGACCGATGGTTCGGAGGGTATTTCCGATGAGCTTGTGATAACATTTAGTCCAGGAATTACCTATGAAAATCACGTCATCATCGGGGAGCTCATCATGTGTTCCCAATCCGCGGTGAAGGAGGAAAGAGGATTGAAAATACAAATCGCCTTTTTCGATGAACCGGTTGAACCGGGGGAAATCTTGCTTTTTAAATCGGTTTGTCTGGTGTATGTTGGTCCAGAAAGGATACTTTCCTAAGGGGGTGAGAAGCTGGTTTTCATCTTTGAACATGGATTGCATTCCGTAATATTTGGTTATTATGACGGGAGTCCGGTTGATGTAGTCGTGAGATAAATCGACCTGGATGCTGTTGCCCCTTATCGTGTAATTTACGTTCTCAATACATAGCGTATCGGTAAAATAGGTCTTATCTCCGGTCTGTTCTGCGCTTAGAGGATTGAATATCCGGTTTTTTACTTCCAACTTTATTATTTGTGCTTTCAAGAGGGTGTCGGAGGAAATGCTTTGTCCGTCGGCATAGAGTTTTATCGAGAAAGTCTCGGCTGGTTGGGTCTTTTCGTCCGTAAACAGATGGTTGCCGCCACACCAACCGCCGCCCCGGATCTCAAATGGGCCGATATTGTCACTGTATGCTTCATTTACGACCGTAGTACCGGTAGTGCCGGAGGTGACGGAAACACGGTAAAAAGTGAATAAATCATTTGCCATGCACTTTTTGAACCAATAGTTTATTTCGTGATGATCGTCGATTTGAGAAGACACATACACATTCTCTCCTGCTTTTCTGATCGTGCAGAGTTCGTTGTGAGACTGCATCGACAGGGGGGAAAGCAAAAAGAAAATGAGTATGAGCCTGTTCATAGCTTTATTTATTAGGTCGATGATTTAATCTATTCGGTTAGCGTCTCCTCTATTTTGTCAGTGCCTTTATGCTTCTGCGGGCAACGATGTGGCGTGCCAGCCGATCCATAATCTTTTTATCTTCCGGAGAGGAGGAATGGTATAAATCCAATAGCCCTTTGCTGCCGGTGTAGTAGGCTATAGCCGAAGTCTCAAAAACATTGTGGTCTTCGAATGCCTTGATATATGCAAGCATCCTGTCATAAGAAGAATCCTCACAGTCATAAAGGGCCTTGCTGTCGCATTCGAATTCCATAGCCATGCCGTGACGCAGGGCGAGTTCACAGGCTTCGTCCAGACGCGAATCGGGGATGTCTTTTGTAAAGAAATGATTGGGCTGCTGATAGGCGATGTCGAATCCTAATTCTTTCCACTGATCGTATCCTTTCGCTTTCCAATAAGGAATCCAGACAAATTCCTTTTTCTTGGCATGGATGTACTGACTTACGTATTTCGGGAGATCTTTGCAAGTGGCAATATCCTCGTCCACCCAATAGAAACCGGATAATTCCAGATTCTTATATTTGGCCTTTTTGAAGCGGCTCATCAATTGGTCTATGTACCATTGGGCAGCTTTTATCTGATCGGCTTGCCGGTTGAAATCAAGGGGAGTTCCGTCTATCGATCCCCAGTCTTTTTGTTTGGACAGGGGAATGGCGACTCCTAAAACAACCTTATGCTTGAAGCGGGGTTTCCCAATCTCTTTTTTCTCTTGTTCGATGCATTGATCGAGAGCGTCCAGTGCTTTCCCTTTTTCAAAGATTCTGTCGAGAAGCCATTCCCATTCCGTTTTCCGTGCCTGTTTTTTGGTATATCCGTAGGCATAAGTGGAGCCTTTGCCATCGGCAAACTCGAGGAATAAAAAGCCGTCGAACAGCCATTCTTTTGTACCGTCGGCAAACTGGTGGGTGACGTATGGGACAAACTGGTCGGGTGTCCAGTCGATTCTTTGCACGCCTCCTTGATAGATGAGTGCCAGATCGCGGATTTTATTGGTTTTGTACTTGCTTCCTTCGTTTCCTCCGGCTTCTGAGGAGTGGAAAGGGACCATGAGAATGAGCGCTGTTAAGAGGTATAGAATCTTTTTCATGTTTAATAATTTTGTTTTTTTAGAGCCTGTTTAAATTTTGCTCAGTATTATTTTGAGAGTTATTTTTGAGGATGTTTTTCTGTTTTTATGAGGAGGATAGCGGGCTATCTGACGAGTAAAAACAGGAAAACAGATCGAATGAGGATGTTTTTCTGTTTTTATGAGGAGGATAGCGGGCTATCTAACGAGTAAAAACAGGAAAGCAGACCGAAAATAAACTCAAAATAAACTGATAAAGCTTTTAAGAGGAAAATTTAAACAGCCTCTTAATATATTGTATTGTCGCTATTTCTTTAATTTTACATTGATGTTTTCTTTTTCAATCGCTTTCAGAAGCTGATAATGGGTCGTTTCTACCGGTTTCACCATGAATTCCGGAATATTATAGGATTTGAACAGTTGTGCATCATAATCGGGATCTTTTTGCGGTAAGATAAAAGGTTTATGAGCTTTGCCTTCCTTGTCAAAATAGGCCATGTACAGGCGGGTATACGAACCATCATCACGGCGGGTGCTGAACAGAATCCATCGTCCGTTCGACGACCAACTGTGATAGCTGTCGACGTCCGGACTGTTGATTTCCGTAAGCGGGCGGACACTTGCAGTATTCAAATCCATCAGATATAGGTCACTGCTTTTGTGCCAGATGTGGAAAGTACCGTAGTCTCCCAGCGTGAAAAGCAAATATCTGCCATCCGGAGATTCCCGTGGAAAAGTAGCGCTTTTCCCATAGTCGGATGCCCTGAAAAGAGTATCTGTTGCTCCGAATTTCCGGGTCGTTAGGTCGAACGATTTACGGTAAAGGTTGTATTTCACGTCTTTATAATCGTTTTTTAAATAAGCGTTCATCTCTTCTTTGTCCATTTCTTTTACCGATGCCGAAACGTAGTACAGGTATTTGCCATCCGTGCTCCAATAGGGAAAAGTTTCGAATTCGCTTTTATCATTCGCTATAATCTGTATTTCATCTTTCTCTACATCGTACAGTATTAAGTCGGATGCAGCATCCTGCACCTCTATTTTTTCATGATCTTTGGTATGAAAACTTTGTCCGGTATCGTTGGTAGAGTAAGCTATCAGCATCGCTTTGGGATGCCACGAAGGGTATACGCCCCCCGAAATGGTTTCGGGAGTTTTCATATTTACTTTTTTCATTTTTCCTCCTGTGACGATGATGGTTCCTCCCAAATGTTGGCGCACATGCATCTGCATGTTACCGTCCCGGTTATAGTTCTGATAGGAGTGACAATTCACGCATTGCCCGTTGTCTCCGTCAGAGAGTGCATAGTTATTATAGATGATGTTCTCTTCGAAGCTGGTTACATTTCGCTGATTGATGGTCATAACTTCATATCCCACATAAGACGGTTCTATCAACCGGTAGGATATATAAGGATCTATCTCCTCCGCCACTTTGTTTTTCAGCGGTAGGTATTTCACCCATCCGTTGTCTGCTTTTTTTAGGTAAATATCTATGTATAGCGTGTCTCCCCGGCTTTCGTCGAGCAGTGCTTTAAATAAACTGATAAAAACTTTTAAGAGGAAAATTTAAACAGGCTCTTTAATGTTACTAATTTTTTTATTTGTAAAATAGGGATTATTAGACTATCAGCGAACGGTTACCTTTCTGGTCTCTCCATCGACTATCACTATGTAAATGCCGGACGGACATTGAAAACTTTTCCTGTTTTCGCTGACCAGTATGCCGTTGGCGGTATATATCCGGATCGATTCGGGATCTCCCGATATATACAGTTCTCCGACACCTCCTGCAACGATAACATCGGTTTTAGGAGGATCGGGCGTTTCAATGCCCACGCCCCGGCTACGTCTGTTCAGGATGTGGCCGGCAATCCTGTCCAGAATAAGCGTATTCTCGATAGAGTTTGAACGGTACATATCGAGGATTCCCTTGGTTCCCGAATAATAGGCAATGGATGACTCTTCGAAGACGCCGTTGTTTTCGAAAGCATTGATATAGCTTTCCAATCTGCTATAATAAGAATCCTCTTTTTCGTATAGCACGTTGCTGTCGAACTCCATTTCCAGTCCCATTCCGAATTTTCGGGCAGTGTTGCAGGCTTGATCCAGCCGGATGTCGGGTATGTCCTTGCTAAAGAAATGGTTCGGTTGTAGGAAAGCGGTATCGAATCCTAATTTTTTCCATAAGTTATATCCGGATGCATTCCAATATGGAATCCAATAGAAGCGTTTGTCCAGTTGATGAATGTATTCGCTGACATCTTTAGGCAGATCTCCGCACTTGGCTGTACTCTCTTCGAGCCAGTAGAAACCTGTCAGTTCCAGATTGTTGTAAGCTCCTTCTGCAAATCGTTCCATCAGTTGGTCTATATACCATTTGGCGGCTGTTATCTGATCGTCTCTGTTTGTGAAATCCAACGTCTTCCCATCAAGACTTCCCCAGTCGGTTTGACCGGTGATGGGCGATACGACTCCAAGTACAATTCGGTGTTTGAATGACGGCTCTCCGATGATCGTTTTGTAATGCTCGATACACGAATTTAAGGCATCGAGAGACTTACCCTTTTCGAATACTCTGTTCAGCAACCATTCCCAGTCGCTTCTTTGGGCATTCCGTGTTCCGTAGCTGGAACCGAATGCTATCTGCCAGCTATCTGTAAATTCGAAAAAGAGAAACGAGTCGAAAAACCATTCCATACGACCATCGGCAAAAGTGTGGACCACGTAAGGACGCAGTTCGTCTTCCGTCCACTCGGGTCGATGGTTACCGCCCTGATAGATGAGGGCCATATCCGAGACTACATCCGTTTTATAAGTAGCTGTTGCCGTACTTGCACCGAGGAAAACGGTAATGACCGTAATGGCGAGTGTGATATATGTTTTTTTTAAAGTTGACATCATTTCTTTTTATGGTTTATGGCTTTTTTTAATACAGGTAGTATTGCGTCGACGTATTGTTCGAATCCGCAATCGGTGAAATGGATGCCGTCGACAGTCGATTCACTGTTGGCGGAGATTAATGACCTCCCTTTCACCAGATATATTTTTTTCAGTCCCTGCTTTTTCAGTGATGAAAAGGCTTGGTTCATAACATCGTTTTTGTCCTTAATCTCTTTGGCCATTCTAAGGTCGAACTTAGAATGGGGGAAAATGGGGTCCTCGACAAATATCAAAGGGACGTCCGGATGCTTTTCTCTCAGTATCCGTACAAACTTCTCCGTTTTTTCCAAAATCTGTTCGGGAGATGCATTCGGTACATAATCGAGCACATAAGCGGATGCATCCACATGGGCCATCATCTTTGCCACTTCATAGTCGATGAAAGCATTGCCACTGAATCCCAGGTTGATGGTTTCTACGTTTAGTTTTCTTCCTATCAGGTTGGTGGCGGCCATTCCGGGACGTGAGGCACAGGCCCCTTGTGTAATGCTGCTCCCGTAAAATACGATGGGTTTTCGGGTATCGGGGCAGGGCAACGCAGGCTGCCCGATGTGAGACGGTGCCGTGACTCCGATCTGCAATGAATGAATCCCGTCGTACAGGGGAAGGTAGAGCATATATTCACGCTCGGCGGCATTCATGCCGGATATGATCTGCCATTGATTGGTTTTACCCGAAGGTTGCGCACTGTTCACAAACCGCCATTTGCCATCGATAAAGCAGTAGAGGTCGAGTCCCTTGATACCGACCGGTGCCATGTGTTTCATGGAATTGTTGAACGTATTTTCCCATTTCACAGCGATCACGGGCGAGTCGGAACGGAAGCGTACTGCAATTCCGGCGGAATTCTGTCCTAAGCTCCACACCGCTTTCCGCGTAGTTGGTTTCAGGAAATAGGGAATACGGGAAAAAAGCGGCAAGGAATCGGGGTATATCTTTCCGATAACCGGAAACCGGGCGGCATCGAAGTACGTCAATGAGTCTGCCCCGGAGGTACCGGACGACTGTGTGGTACTTCCGAAGAGAATGAGAGTCGATAGACATACATATAGAAAAATCAATGCCAAACGTTTCATCATCCGGTTATTTTAAGGGAAATTTCATGACGTTTATTTTCTCTACCGGGCGAAGTACATTGTTTACTTTCCAAATTCTACTTTTGCTGATGTTGAGAGGAAGCGTAGCTCTGAAATCCTTGCTTGACGCGCCGAAAGAGAGCGTATATTCCCCCTTGGATGTAAGCCATTGCGAGTTAGCTTCATCAAATGAAGCCAGATCGTAATCGGTAAATTCGAGTTTTATCGTTTCGCTTTCCCCCGGCTTTAATTCCCGTGTTTTCCCGAAAGCTTTTAGCTCTGCGCTTGGTTTTTGGATGGAAGTCTGCGGGGCGGAAATGTATAATTGTACGGTCTCTTTTCCGGATACGTTTCCTGTATTGGTTATCTGGATGGTAGCTACCCATTTTCCGCTCTTTCTTTCGAGCTTCGGTTTGCCGAAAGAGAAATCCGTATACGACAATCCGTATCCGAAAGGGTAGACGATGGCTTTATTGGCCGTATTGAAGTAGCGGTATCCTACCCAGATATCTTCTTCGTAATTAGTATAATCGAAGTTTTTGCCGCTTTTGGTCTCTCCCACCATCGGGAAGTTTCTGGAGGAAGGAATGTCGAAGTAGTCTATCGGGAAAGTCATCGGAAGTTTGCCGGAAGGATTTGCTTTTCCGCTGATTACATCTGCTATGGCATCTCCGCACTCCTGTCCCGGAAACCAAGCCAGCAGTATGGCATCCGGTTCATCCTTCCAGGAGTTCATCTCCATGACCCCGCAAACGTTCATCACCACCGCTACCTTTTTTCCTGCAGCGTGAAATTGGGAAGATACGTTTTCAATCATGAATTTTTCTTCGGGCGTAAGGTAAAAGTCACCTTCCAGTCTGCGGTCGGACTCTTCGCCGGAACCCCTGCCGATGACGATGAGTGCGATGTCGGAATTTTTAGCTTCCTGCCCGATAATGCTTTCCGCTTTTGACAGATCCATTTCGGCGATTACCGTCCGGTTGTATGATAGTTTCTCCCAGTCGGTGCTTTCCGGATGTTTGTCGAGAAGGTCATTCTGAAATTCCACGAATTTTGTATAGAGTCCTTTTAGTCTGTTGCTTAGTGTATAACCGCCCTTTTCGAGTCCGGTAGATATATCTGTGATATGAGCTTTGTTTACGTTGGAAGATCCGGTACCTCCGGCAATGGACTTGTATGCAGTGGCACCGAACAAAGCTATTTTCGCGCCTTGGGATATGGGGAGAAAGGAGCGGTCGTTTTTCAGGAGCACCATTCCTTCGGTAGCGATACGGCGTGCCAATGCTGCATTTGCAGCAAGGTCGGGAGCTTCATTATATTCCCATCCTTTGTTAGAGATGGATTTGGAAATGAGTTTCAATACGTACTTCACACTTTCGTTTAGAGTGGTTTCGCTGATCCGGCCGTTTTTTACTCCGGTTATTATTTCATCTACCTGAGATTGTTCTCCCGGCATCATCAGGTCCGTTCCGCCATTGAGTTGGTCGGCAGTATCCCGTTTTTTATACCAATCGGTTACAATCAGACCGTTATAATTCCATTCGTTCCGGAGAATCGTCCGGAGCAGTTCCGGATTGGCTTGTGTATATTGCCCTCCTATTTTATTGTAAGAACCCATCACGGTCCACGGATCGGAGTTTTTGATACATATTTCGAATCCTTTGAGATAAATTTCACGGATGGCACGTTGGGAGATGCGTGCATCGTTGTAGAGTTTACCTGTTTGCTGATTGTTGGCAATAAAATGTTTCAGGCTCGCTCCGATTCCTTTGTCCTGGATTCCGTTGATCATGGCTGCGCCCATTATACCGGAAAGATAGGGATCTTCGGAGAAATATTCGAAATTGCGTCCGCAAAGAGGGTTGCGCATAATATTGATGCCCGGTGTGAGTACGATGTCGACACCGTAGGCCAGAGCCTCATCACCGATTGCATTACCTTCCAGCCGGGCTATGTCCTTGTTCCAAGTGGCGGCCAGTGCTGTGGTCGAGGGGAAACAGGTGCAATAAGAAGTATACGGTTTGTTTGGTAGGACAGGAGTGATTCGTACTCCTACCGGACCATCTGCCAGATTGATGGAGGGAATATCCAGGGAATCGATCGGAAAAGTATATCCTGCAGATCCTGCAACTATATGGCTGACTCCTTTATCACTACCCGGACATCCTACTAAAAGCCGGGCTTTTTGTTCCAGAGTGAGTTGGCTGACAATATGATTGATGTCTTTATCGTTGTAGTGTGGCTTACTGCCGTTGCCGGCAAAGAGATTGCTGACAGAAAAGATGAGTACATATAAAAGGGGTATGATGGCCTTGTGCATGGTGTGGTAAATGTTTTGATTTGTTCTATGTAACTGGTGCTATTTTTATGAAAATGTAGAAAGAGCCTGTCTGAATTTACTTTCGGATGATACCGGTCGGAATTTGAACAGGCTCTTGAAATAAAAACCTTTTATTTGACTATTACTTTGGTTGCATTGTTATCGGTTTTGACAATATATGTTCCCGGAATACATTTCACGTTATTCTCATTACGGCTGATGAGAATACCGCTTATGGTATAGACTTCGATAGAAGCAGGTTCACCTTCAATTGTAATTTCTCCGGTACCACCGATAACGGTTGCTTTAGGAGTTTCTGTTTTTTCAACACCGGTATCTGTACCAACTGTGAATGAATATTTTGCAATGTATCCGTTAGGATAATACTGATAAATATAGGCTTCGGTTTCGCTGACAGCTTCTGCTGTCAGATGATTTCCATAAAAAGCATTGTTTGTATACATGGGATTACCATCATCTTTTTGTTCCGAATACTTGGTTGCTATTCTTACATCTGCATCACTGTCTTCTATTTCAGATGTAGCTTTAGTAGCCAATTTGGATACGGTGAAGCCGTCGGCATTGTTATCGCCGGAAGGATATACGATGTAGTCTTTACCTCCTAACTTGAAGATGATGTAGTCTTTCCCTCCTAACTTGAAGATGTAGACCCCTGCACATCCGCTATGGCGGGGAGTTATATAGTAAGACTCATGTGACCAGTTACCGTCATCATCTAACGCTAACTTTTGGATGGAGTTACAATTTGTTTTATTATATAATGGACTCAGAATAGCTAAGTCTTCGCCATTTTCCCAACTGGATATTATCGTGGTGGTAGCAAAATTTCCCGATACTCCGAATGGGCTTTCATAAGTATAGGTGTACGTATTGGTTACGTCTTGTTGGCCGTTTATGATTGGTATTTCAATCAGTTGAGGATACCATGCTGTACCCATATACAGGAGACCGCCAGTCGTTTTGTCGAGTACGTTACCTCTGACATGTCCCCAAAAGTCGAGACGCCCCGGTGTAATTCCGCTTAATGGAATATCTATTACGTCTGAACCATCTGCAGGAATAATTCTCAGTTCGTTTCGGGTACTGACATAATTGGTGTTAAAAGTTCCAATACGCACAATGATGTTTCCCGCATCGTCAAATGTAATATTGGTTCCTTCTCCGGAAGGGATGTCTGTTATTTTCCCGGTTTCATCCCATACCTCAATTTGTTTGGTGTCTTTGTTTTGGAGATAGAATTTTCCATTCATACCGAATCCTTGACGTGCACTTGTGTGTAATGGAGCGACGTCTGTATTCATCCATAGCAACTTAAGGTTTGAATCCATAGAAGACTTCGCATCTGCAATAGAAGGAGTCAAAACGAACATGCCGGTTAGCATGATCGTTGCTGTAAGTAATTGTTTTTTCATCATTTTTGAAATTTAAGTTGAACAATAGAAATTATTTTGATTTTGTTTTTTGTCATTGTATCATTAATTTAGCTATCCTGTTGAATGTTTTATCTGATAAGGTGATTATATAAAAACCTGGGGTCAACGATTCTGTGGGCAGTACTGTCGGTGTATTGCCGTTTTTCTTGTATTCGAAACGATGGATCAACCGCCCGGTGGTACTGTAGATGCAGACAGTACCGCTTCCGTTGAAATCGATATAGACCTGGTCTCCTGTTCTTGCAGGATTGGGATATACATCGATAGAGCCGGTGGCAGTTGAAGCGATTCCTGTGCCGGAACCGTTTACGGTAACAAGTAAAGTTGTGGTCAATTCACCTAATGAAGCAGTTAGGGGGTGAGTACCTGCACCGCTACATAATACGGTAGTACCGTTTTCTTGTACTTCTCCCAATTCGGTACTGCAGGAAAGAGTTATTCCTTTCACGTTTGTATCGATGAGCAATCCTTGTGCGTTGTAGCCGTATATCACTGGAGAGTAGTAACTGTTCTGTTCCGCTTTTTTCGCATAATCGGCAAAGCGGATTTGAGCTATTTCCTTATCTGTAGTGGCAGGAGTTGTAATGAAAAGGCCGTTTTTTACAGCTCTCAGGCTTCCTTCGCTCGGCGTGTTGATAACGCCCAGTTCCTTGACATACAGGGTAGAGGAACCTCCTCCATCAAAGTTCAGCGCTTCCGTACACCCCAGATTGAGTAGTATTGCAGCCAAATCTTTAGAGGGTACACCGACCGATACTCCCGGTTGACGACCGTCGACAACAAGTAGTATTACCTTTGTTCCATCAGTGTTGTAACCTATTGCCGTACGAGGCTCACGATTGACCAGGTGATCCAGGGAACCTTGTGTTTCAAGAATCTTTCCCTCTTGAAGTAGCATCGGGCATCCGCCACACATGTCTGTGATGTCTGTTGTTGCCACATTATCGAAATAAATGGTCGGGGTAACTTCGAACTCCTCGCCAAGTTGCATCTTGGTCAGCGTATTGGTCGTAAATCCTGTTCCGGAAAGTACGAACCCATTTTCCGGAATCGCCATATTGCCGACATCTTTTACCGGTGCAACCGTTACGCGCATCCGGGTAGTTCCTTCTGATTTCAACGGGCCGTCGACAGCTACGGCACCGACCTCTACTCCTGCCCCTTTGGTACCCGTAGTGCTGCCTTTACGAGAAGTATACAATATCATCTCATTGTCACTGCGTACGGCATTAACGGCTTTGATGGAAGCCTGTCCGGCGTTTGGCGAGACTAATTTGAAAGTAGTATAAGGAGCACCGGAATGAAGTTTTTTATCTTTGTCAATACCTATTGCATACCATCCGGTCCCCTTATAACTTTTATACATCTCTCCGTTCGCAGCCGTAGTACCGACAGGCCCCATACCACCAATGAAGTCGGCATTTACACCGGCAAAATAGATGTTTTCCGGATCATTATGGGACGCCGGCATGTTCGGTACGGTTACATTGCTTGTCAGATTATCCTTTCCCATTATCAATTTCAAGTTCACATTCGGATCGGTCATGTCCGTGGTTGTATAGAATACACGTAACTTCACCGGGCCTTCCAGCATCAAAGTTGTCTGGGTGGTACCGGGGCCTATCACTACATGTGACAATGTGTCTACACGATATTCGACGTTTTGCAATTTCCAGGTGGTGGAAGCAAAAGAGCCGAACGGGATGCAACTCAATAAAAACAATAGTAAAGAATAGCTGTTTTTCATGATTCTATAAATTAATTCGTATGCCTTGCAGGGCTTTTACAGTCCGTTTTTTATTATTGTCGGGCAATATTATTTCATGGTCCACGCTGTCCATGTTCACGTAATATTGTACTCTTTGACCTTTCGGAGAAATCCATTCGGAGCCGGCTACCACATTCATTTTGCCGAATCCGTGAACGTCGGTTATCGGATTATCCCCTTTCGGGATGATCTCCTTTACATATCTTCCTCCTACAAAAACATCGTGTTGCTTTTTACGAAGCACCGAGAGTGTTTTTAAAAAGTCGGCTTCTCTTTTGGCTTCCTCCTTCATTAAAAGCGTAGGATCTACCCAACCCAACTGTGAACCGTACAGAAAGCATTGCATGGTCTGATACAGGAAGTCGCCACGATTTACTCTGTCGGTAGGCGAATAGGTATATGCCGATGTGATAAGTCTGTCGGAATAGACCATTGGGAACAAAGGTACTATCTTACAACCGTTGTGGGGTGAATTGACCGTGAGCAACAGATCGAACATGTCGATGTAACATTCTGCATTCTCTTCGCTGATTAAGATATTTCCCGGTTCCAGGTGATAGGTGCGGAGTGAATCCATCAGATGGCGGTAAGATTTGTGCCAGTAGTCACCTCCGCCCCGGGCATGTCCGTGATTGGTGGCCCAACAAGGCTGGGGAGCGGCGGCAGCGATCTGGTCAATATAAACTCCATTGGTTTTCAGTTCTTTCTGGATTTTAATGACAAGATCGGTAATGATCCCTTGCCACAGTTTGGATGCGGGGCAGGTGACGGAGTTCAGTACTTTGGATGTGGGATAAATTTCGGTATAGAGCGTTCCGTCCGGTTTCCGGCATGAAGCTGAGGCACCATTCAGGGCAGCATAACTGTCGCTTGCGGGATCCCACAACCGCCCGTTGATATAAGGGACGGTGTGGCAACCTCTTTCCCGGACTTCGGCTATCATCTCGGCAAAATCCGTTTTTGCGGGGAAGTAGTCCGGATAGTGGGTGTCATAAGGGTGATGATGCCAGAAGTACCAATGCACGAAGGTGTTTTTGCCATATAAATCGATGGCTTTGTTTACGGCTGTCCGTACGGTGTCATTCACTCCTTTGGCTCTGATCCAGGTATCGGTATCTAAGAGCCATTGAGGGATGTTGCGCGATGCTAACGGTTTGCTTCCCCATTCGGTGGTAAACGTAAAAGGACGATACCATTTCGTTGCTGCATCCTGCCATCCGAGATGGGAGTATCCGATCACTGTCGGCCACGGAAGGGTAAAGGTCTTGCTTGTATGGTCCGACCATCCTTCGGAGGCTACAATGTCTGTTAAGAGAGTTACGCTCTTATCGCCCACTGCGGCTCTGAAATCTTTGCCGCAGGCTTCTCTGTCCTCGGTAGCATAATATACTGATCCGTCGGGGTTGTGAAGAAGCAGGAGTTGCATGGAACCGGTCACCGAGGGATAGCTGGAAGTATATACCTGCGGGTTACTTAGGTTATACTCTGCACCCCAACCTGCCGAGGTGATCAACTTGGCTTTATCGGGACGGGTTACCGTGATACGGGGGAATTGCGTATTACTTACCAGCCATCCATCCGGAGTGCCCGCTTGAATATCCCAATAAGCGAGTTCCGAATCGCCGGGAAGGGAAACGGTCATTACTACCGGAACCAGATCTTGGTAAGTAAGCCGCATGTTCCATTTGAAGGCAATGGCGACATGTCCGTCCTTCGTTGTCTTTGCCCATCCGGTATACTCGCCGTGAGAGGGGAAAAGTACCGGGTTTTCTCCTTGCGGTCCTTTGTAGGTAAGCGTCCAGGGAACGGTATTGTATCCTTTGCTCAATACTAATTCTTTTCCGTTAAGTGTCAGCTTTGAGATGTCGAAAGCTTCCCCTTTGGGAAATTCCACTCTCACTTTGCTGTTCCGGAGTGTTAGGGTCGAGTCGGTTTCGGTCACTTGCGTACCACTGGCTTGGCCCCACGCTGTAGTAAAGCTTGCGAGAGAGACAAGAATAGATATTAAACAACTTTTCATCATGATATTAAATAGATTACTGGTATTACAAAATTTAGATTCAATATTCGGGATTGGTCAGATTCGGATCACGGTCTGTCT
The DNA here is from genome assembly GCF_000432295.1 of Bacteroides sp. CAG:189. Taxonomy (NCBI): domain Bacteria; kingdom Pseudomonadati; phylum Bacteroidota; class Bacteroidia; order Bacteroidales; family Bacteroidaceae; genus Bacteroides; species Bacteroides sp. CAG:189. The sequence continues at coordinate 45,884 of NZ_HF991119.1, read as the reverse complement.
CAAGACGTGGAATAGGCCACCATGTAAATCTTGAAGCCCAGAATCTGTTTTTATCGCGCACCCTGAGTTTATCTTTGTAGCTTTCATAGGAAGGAACATCGTTCAGGTCGTGACGTTCGTCCGTTTTGAAATTGGGAATATCGGTAGCTTCCAGCCCTTCGTATCTGATGTCGGTTTTGGGTTGTCCGTAAGAAGGATGCTCGTTCAGCATATCACTGATGCCCCAACGGCGGACGTCGACGAACAGTAATCCTTCAAGTGCTAATTCGACTTTGCGTTCACGGCGTATCAATTGGCGCATTTTAGTTTGATCTCCTTTTCGATCGGTGGATACATCCGGCATTCCGACACGTCCGCGCACTTCATTGATGGCAGAGTACACCGATTCGTCCAGTTCGTTGAGTTCTATCTTGGCTTCGGCATACGAAAGGAGTATTTCGGCATAGCGCATCAAGATCAGATTGCTTGAAGAACTCATCAGTTGTTCTGTGTTCTCATCGGCATATTTACGCCATAAATACCCTACTCCATTGTTGACGAGCGATGGACTGGTGGTGGTTACATCCACATTCTGAGCAGTATACCAGGCATTTCTACGAGGATAGAACCGGGTTTTATCATCGTATATGTTGAGAACGAGTTTCAATGGATTGTTGCCGTCGGTATTGGTATAATTTATGGTGTCGCCATGACCGGCCAATGTTGCATTGAAACGGGGATCCCTGTTTCGTGTGGGGTGTTTCGGATCATAAAGTTCCGATTCGTCGATACGTTTGCCGTCGATGCATTCATAGGTATCTACGATTAAGGAACTGGGGAAACGTACTGATGAGCCATAATTACGGGATGAATGCCCGTAACCTACGGTATGCAGTTTTTTTGTTCCGCTTGTGGAATACATCAATTCCCATAGCAGTTCATTTCGGACATCGCTTTTGGCCTGACCGGTTAAGTTGAACAGGTCGGAGAAGTTGGTAGCCAATTTGCGTTTTCCAATCACTTTTTCGGCGGCATCCGCAGCCGTTCTGAAATATTCGCTGCCTTTATTGTTGACATTGAAACTTCCGCCGAACAGGCCGATGCGGGCTATCAGACCATATGCTACGGCTTTATCTACGCGTCCCCGTTCAGTCCCGGTCCAAGGAAGATAGTCGGCGGCGTCATTAAGGTCTTCGATCAGAAAATCGATAATGTCTCCTTTGGGGGTACGGCCCGATTGGTATTCGTCTATGGTAACGGGAGCCGTAAAGAAAGGTACGTCGCCAAATGCCGATACGAGGTTGTAATAGGCATATGCTCTGAGTACACGCGCTTCGGCATAATATTGCCGGGCTGCATCACTCATCCCTGCAACGGCATTTTTGGCACCGTAAATTACAGAGTTAGCGCGGGCGGCTATCGCATATTCTCCGGTCCAGAAGGCTTGAATTTTACCATTATCGGGGTTCAGTGTTCCTCCTGCTCCGATCGAGTTGTTTTCGTCTTGCTCGAGTCCGTATGCAGTGTAATGATCAAGAACGATACATGCGGGTACCGACCAGTTCATGTCGAAATACAAAAGGGAATAAATTCCTGTAACGCCCTCTTTTAATCCCGCTTCGGTGGCATAGAATCCTTCGGCATCGTATGCAGGGTTCTCCTTGTCGAGGAAATCGGCACATGAGGAAAGTCCTATGACGGTAAGAACTGTGGCAGTTAAGTTATATAATAATGTCTTTTTCATCTTTCTGGTGAATTAAAATTCTACATTGAGTCCGAATATAAATGTCTTGTTTAGCGGATAGCAGCTTGCACCTGATCCGATGCTGTTTTCCGGGTCGAAACCTTCGTAGAAGTTATTCTTTACCGTAAACAGGTTTTGTGCGCTTGCATAGATTCTAACTTTGGATAGGGTGGCTTTCTGTGTCCATCTTTGTGGCAATGTGTATCCTATCACTATGTTTTTCAAACGGCAATAAGCCCCGCTTTTTACCCAGAAACTCGATATCATATTATTGGGATTTGTCCCGTTGGGATCTTCGAGCAATATCGGGAATTTGGCGTTTGGATTGTCTTCGGTCCAGTAATCTAACTGGTATTTGTAAATCGTATAATTGCCCGATAAAGCACGTGCGCCGGCACCGGAATAATATACGTCTCTTTTACCTACTCCTTGGAAGAACAAGGAAAAATCGAGTCCTTTCCAGTCACCACCCAATGTCAGTCCGAATTCATATCGGGGAGTGGGGTTTCCGAGTATTGTACGGTCGTAACTGTCTATCTTTCCATCGGGTACTCCTTCCGGGCCACTGATATCTTTATATTTTATATATCCCGGTTTTACATTGTCGGGATTACCACCGTATACGGGAGAATTGTTGATTTCTTCCCGGCTTTGAAAATAACCGTCGGCCACATATCCGTACCATGAGTTGTATTGTTCGCCTTCTTGGGTAATCGTTGTAGTACCTACATATTCTTTTCCATATAAATCGGTTACTTCATTTTTTACATCGGAAAGATTTCCTTTGATGTAATAGTTTAAGTTGCCCACCCGGTCTTGCCAGGTTAATGAGAGTTCCCAGCCCTTGTTGCGCATCGAACCGGCATTCTCCCATGGAGCGGTCATACCGACGAATAATGGAACAGGAAACTGTTGAAGCATGTCGGTGATGTCTTTTATGTAATAATCGAAAGTTGCGTTGAAACGGTTATTAAACAGGCCGAGATCGAGACCTGCATTAATTTGTTTCGACTTTTCCCAAGTGATGGCTTCGTTCGCCAACTGTATTTGTGCAACACCTGACGCCAACTCTTTGTCGAACCAGTATCCGTAGCTCGTTGCACTGCCTATGGAGGAAGCGTAAGGATAATAACCACTGATAGCCTGGTTGCCCAGTTCGCCATAAGAGGCTCTTATTTTCAGATTGCTTACTACGCTCTTTGCCGATTCAAAAAAGTTTTCTTCGGATATTCTCCATCCGGCAGATACCGAAGGGAAGAACCCCCAACGATGTCCTTTCTTGAATCTTGAAGTACCGTCATACCGGCCGTTGACTTCCAGTAAATATCGGTCGTCATAGGCATAGTTTATTCTAAAGAAATACGATAACATGGCCCATGCATATTTGGAACTTGAATTGGAGGCTGTGCTGATATCTCCGTTTACCAGTTCTTCGTATCCGTCATAATAATAATTCTTACGACCGGCCAACAGATAGCTGTAATTTAATTCTTCACTTTGAAATCCGACTAATGCTTTTAGGTAGTTCTTATGGAAATTTTTCTCATAAGTACCTTGTAGGTTGTACTGTTTGGTAACGGTTTTTGTTCTTTGCTCCGATTTGGATGAACCGGTAGTCGGGAATTCTCCTTTGGATACACCATTTTCATATACTTGGTAAGGTTTTACAAAAGCGTTGGTTTCGCCATCTGCACGTTTCCATGTATAGGCTCCGAAGATGTTGAATCCGTCGAAAGGATCGATGGATAGAGTGGTTCTTGCCGTATATTCGGGGGCGGTGCTGTTCGTTACACATCCGTTCCGTACCATAGCGATGGGATTAGTACCGTTAATGCCGTATCCCCATGTGCCATCGGCGTTGATACCGGACATGATAGGGGTCATTGTCAATGCTTTACCGATAATGTTGGCGGCAGTATCCATTACTGGTGATTTTGCCGTTGACTGCCGTATTCCTATGTCTACTCCGAGCTTCATCCACTTGTTTACTTTTGTATCGGTGTTGACACGTAAGGAGGTCCGTGTAAATTTGTTATTATCAATCAATCCGTCCTGTGCATAGTAACCGGCTGTGGCGAAAAGTTTGGTTATATCATTTCCTCCACTGATGCTGAGCGAGTAGTTCTGAATCAATGCTGATTCTTTAATCACCTCGTTACGCCAGTCTGTGTCGTAATAATTGATATTATCTACTCCGCCGTTTTGGTATATGTCGATGGTTTGGGTGTATAACGGAGCTTGGTCTGCGTTGGCACGTGCCACGTCTACTGCCTGCATATATTCTATGGCACTTGTAGGAGTAGGCAGGGTTGTTGGTGTATTGAATCCGGCATAACCGTTGAATGTCAGTTTCACTTTTCCCTCAGAGCCTCGTTTGGTAGTAATAAGTATCACTCCGTTTGAAGCTCGTGAACCATAGATAGAGGCAGAAGCTGCATCCTTTAGTACTGTGATCGATTCTACAGAGTTTAAGTCGATACGGTTCATGTCCCCCTCCACTCCATCGATTAATACCAATGGAGAGGTTGCCGAATTGAGAGATCCTAATCCTCTGATCTTGATAGAGGCATTGTCTGCTCCCGGCTGTCCGGACGACTGAATCGCGGTAAGTCCCGGAATAACACCTTGTAGAGCGGCGGAACCGGTGGATACATTACGTCTGAGGATGTCTTCACTATTTATGCTCTGTACGGATCCTGTAAGGTTTATTTTTTTTTGTGTACCGTAACCCACTACTACTACATCGTCAAGAATGACATCGGAACTTTCCAAGGTTATATTCTTTGTTTCGGATTTGCTGACCTTTACCTTTATCGGCGTATAGCCTATATACGTATACGTCAATGTGGTGGGTTGGGTTAGTTGTAATTCATAGTTACCGTCTAAGTCTGTAATGGTTCCTATGTTGTTGGTCGATATGATAGAGGCGCCTATCAACGGTTCTCCGTCACTTCCTTTCACTTGTCCTCTGATTGTAAAAGTTCCGGATGTCGCTTTCGGATCGGATATTTGAGATGTTTTTTTCGACAGGATGATTTGTTTCGGACTTTTGATAACATATGCAATCTCCGTGTCTTTGAGGAGACTGGTAAGAATCGTTTCAATAGATTTGTTGTCTATTTTAAAATTTACTTTCTTGTTGAAATCCGGTAGGTTCTCTGCGTAAAAGAACTTGTAACCGGTATTTCCTTCAATGACTTTGATTGCCTGAGCGATCGTCTTGTTCGTAATATTAACCGAATGCTGTGCGTTTGCCGGGTGGGCTATAGTCAATAGCAGCCCAAGCACACATGACGATATGAGCATCTTTAAATGATAGTTCTTCATAGGTTTTTGTTGTTTCTAATTTGATTTTTTCTGGTCTACAATTGTTATTTTATTTTTATGAGATGATACGGTTATGACAGAGTCGGTCATTGTATATGTAAGCGGGTAACTCAGGCTCATTATATACAGGACATTGTTTAATGAGTTGTTCTGGATTGTTCCCGTGAATTTCATGTTTTTTAATTTGGTGTCGTCAATGCAGATTTTTACATTATACATTCTTTCCATCGTCCGGGCGATGGAAGATAGGGGTTCGGCTTCGAAAACAAGTTGTCCTGTTCTCCAATAGTTGGCAACCGATATGTCATCTACTGTTGATGATTGGATGGTCTGTTGTTTCATATGGTAAGTGGCAACTCCGTTGGGAAGCAGCGTTACGCTTTGTTCATTATTGAAAACTTTCACTTTCCCTTTGGCAAGAGTCGTAGTGATAACACTGTCGGCCGGATATGCTTTCACATTGAATTCAGTGCCTAAGGCTTCTATCTCCACTCCGTTGCATGTTACGACGAATCTTTTATCCGGATTTTTAGCGACTTCGAAATAGGCTTCACCATTGAGCGTTACTACTCGTTCTTCGGAATTGTAATTACCTGCAAATGATATTTTCGATGCGGAATTCAAGTGTACTATGGTACCGTCTGCCAGACGCATGCTTCCTTTTTGTCCCGGTTCTACTTCGAAAGTATAGATATTGCTTTCTATCTTATCCTTGTGTCCTGTGAAATGATCGTATAGCAGATAGGAAGCAAAAGCTGAACATAGAATAACGGCAATTGAAGCGGCAATTCTCGAAATAGAATAAGACCTGTGTCGGATAGTAAGTGTTGGGGCCGGTTGAGGCGTTGCTTCTTCTATCTTCGACCGTATTTCATTCCACATCTCGTCTTCGAGAGAAGCGTCAATCTTCTCAGAGGCATTTTTCCATGCTTCCCTGCTGGTTTGTTCGGCATCTTCCGAATTTATCCACCTGGCAAGTTCGGTGCGTTCCGATGTAGAGGAAGAGCCTGTGAGCAGATTGGTGACTAAATGTTTTATGCGTTCTATATTCATTTTCTGTGGTTATTTATAATATATATCCACAGCACCCATAAAAGGATTACAAGAAAATGAAATATTTTAGAATTTAGTTGAAGTAATGATTAAAAAGACCATAAATATAGGGCCTATTTTGGATTTTAAGAAATGGATGGTACGATGTATTTGGGTAGAGACCGTCTTCTCGGAAATAGATAACTTCTGTGCTATTTCCTTGTTGGACAATCCATTACTCCATCTCATCAAGAATATCCTGCGGCGTGCTTCCGGAAGTTCTGCCAATAATGCGAGAATTTGTTGTTCTATCATGTCACGTGAAAGATTTTCTTCTATTTGTGGTTCTTCTGCTTCTTTTATCTCTTCCTTTATTCGATCGGTATAATTCCTAAGGATATTTAAACGGCGTATTTCGCGGAACAGCAGATTCCGGGAAATGGAATATATGTATCCTTCGATATTACCGTTCGGGTCAAGTTGTGACCGCACTTCCCATAATTGAAGGAATGTGTTCTGGGTAATGTCTTTTGCCAAATCCGGATCATATATAAAAGAATTTATATAATTGAAAACCTTTCCTGCATAAGCTTTATATAGTGATTCAAAGGCTTTCATATCACCGGAAATGAAGGAGTTTATATTATACAGTTTACTCATGAAAAAATTGATGTGTGGTTATCCTCTGCTTTTGTATATTTCAAATATACCATTTATTTCGGTTACAGTCAAGTGGGTTAACGGATTTTGTTTGCTCTCTCTTTCTTTTTAACTTTTACTTTTCGGCAGTTTTAAAATTGTATTAATCTTCAATATGGCCGGTTGTCATAAAGTGTGATTGCCTGTTTATCCGCTCATATTTTCTTTCTTGTTAATAAACCGCAATATTTGTCACTGAAAAAAAATATAAATGATATATTTGTTGCCTAAACAGATTGTACCATGAAAAACTTATTTCTTATTTTTATTCTCTTATTTACTTTAGACCTAAATGCTCAAGATACATTAAGACTTAAAGTCATGACTTATAACTTGAGATTCGGAGAACTTGCAACTATCGATCAATTGGCTGAACATATTAAAGCTTTTCACCCTGACTTTGTGGCGCTTGAGGAGGTAGATGTAAATACTCAGCGGTCACTTGCTCCCCATCAGAACGGCAAAGACATGCTTTCCGAATTGGCGGGAAAAACCAATATGTTCGGTCTTTACGGGAAAACCATTCATTTCAGTAATGGTTATTATGGAATAGGAATACTTTCCAAATATCCTTATATAAACGTTACTAAAATAGCTTTACCCAATCCTCGTCCGGAGATTGAACCCCGTGTCCTTCTTGAAGCTCTGTTCGAAGTAGGGAAAAAAGATACCATCTGCTTTGCAGCCACCCATTTGGATGTAACGGATGAAAAGACTCGTGAATTGCAGGCAGAATGCATTACCGATCATTTTAAAAGTTCCCCTTATCCTGTGATTATCGGTGGAGATTTTAATGCGGAACCCAACTCCGGGGTCATAAAGAATATAATGACCCGTAATTGGTTTGACGCTACTGACTCGGCTCCGACTTTTCCTGCCTGGAATCCGGAAGTGAAGCTTGATTACATCTACGCCCGTCCTAAAAAGGGGTGGAGGCTGATAAGAACTCAAGCTGTTCAGTCGCTGTTGTCCGATCATCTTCCTATTGTCGCAGAGCTTGAATACATACGTGAACAATAATTTATCGATATACCTTTCATCCGTTGACCGATGATTACTTGATCCAATTCTTCTCGATTTCTTCAAGGCTTTTTCCGGTTGTTTCCGGAACCAGTTTCCATATAATCAGCATGTAGGGGATGCACATACCTGCGAAAATCAGGAAAGTACCGGCCGGAGTGATTGTCTGCAACATCCAGGGGGTTAATTGTCCGATAAGGTATGTTCCGATCCAGAGTGAGAAGCCGGCAATGGACATAGCCAGGCCCCGGACTTTGATCGGATACATTTCGGAAAGGAGTACCCAGATGACTGCGCATATCGATATGGCACAGCAGAAAATATAACTTAAGAAGAAGACAAGTAATGCAATACTCGGTATTCCTAATTCTGCCCCTTTGATAAAATAGAATGCGATGAGTATCAGCGAGAGTATCATGCCCGATACACCGTAATATACCAGCTTTTTTCGCCCTACTTTATCAATGATTACCAGAGCTAATACAGTGGTGAGCATATTAACCGTTCCTACCAATACCTGATAAAAAAGGGAATCGCCGTTGGATAAACCGCTTTTTTCGAAAATGGACGGTCCGTAATAAAGTACTGCGTTCACTCCCATGAATTGTCCTAAAATGGCGATGGCTACTCCGATCATTACAGCTTTGAGTATGCCGGGTTGTAATAGCATGGCCCATTCTGATTTCGATTCTTTACCGATGACCTGGCGGATGGCATTTATCTGTATTTCGGATTCATTCTTGCTGCCATAAATTCGTTGCAGAATGCGACCGGCTACGACGTCCTTATTTCGAAGAACCAGCCAGCGCGGACTTTCGGGAATAAAGAAAATGATCAGGAAGAAGAGTAATGCCGGAACTGTTTCGAGCCCTAACATACCTCTCCATATTTCATCTGAGAATATCTTAACGATCCATGGATAACCGGACTGGCCGGCGGATTCTGCTCCCAACATCAATTGATAATTGGCCAGGTATGCACCTAAAAAGCCGACAGTGATAGCTAATTGATATAGCGATACCAATCGTCCACGATACTGGGCAATCGATACTTCGGATATATATAGCGGAGAGATAATGGAAACGATCCCAATGCCGATTCCTCCGATGATACGGTATACAACCAACTCGTTAAAAGATGCTGATAAGGCGCATCCTATGGCAGAGGCGGAAAACAGGATAGCCGAGAGGATCATGGTATTCTTTCGGCCGGCTTTATCACTAAGGACTCCTGCGCAGGCAACTCCCCCGATGGAACCTACCAATGCACAACCGACATACCATCCTTCTTGCAGGGTGGTTAATCCGAACTGTTGGGATACTTGTGCAATGGTTCCCGAAATAACCGCTGTATCATATCCGAATAGGAAACCTCCCAAGGCGGCTACAATCGATAGAAATAGGATATATCCTATATTTGTTTTTGATTCGTTCATTTCCGTATATTATTTAATATCAAAATATTCTTTATAGCGGTTGTACAGATGGCCTGCCTGAAGATAGGCCGATTGCGGACTCATAAAATGAGAAAATTCGAATGTGATGGCTTTATCGTATCCGGCTCTTTGGGCGGCTTCGAGCTTGAGCCGTAACTTGTCGAATTTGATCGGGAAGAATTTGATCGGCATATCCCGGTCGAAAGATTCGGCATTGGTCCAGCATTTCAGCCCGTATTTATCGGCCAACCTTTTGTTGACTTCAAAGAAAGCGTCGAGTTCATTATAGTCTATCTGACCGTCTTGGAAGGCGCAGGCGTCTACTACGTCACTGATTCCGGCAAAAATTTCATCCCACTCTTCTTCATGTTCCTTTACCGAAACATATTCTTTCTTGGTCAGTATCGAGCTGGATGCCTGTACGGCTTTTTTCCCATCGATCCATGGAGATATGAATGTAGGTAATCCATTCGATATATCTTTGCATTGTTTTCCTAATGCATGAAATGTTCCGATTGCCCCTTTGGTCTTTCGGCTGATTTCCGTACTGATATACCATCCTTGAAAGCTTTTGTATTTCTCTCCATAGTTTTTCCATACCTCATCGATTACATGTTTGTTGTGTTCTATTTCCCAGGTAAGGTCGTTCGTGTCCCAATATTTTCCGGAGTCATACAGGCCGAAATAAAATTTCATGCCATATTTATCTGCCAGTCTCAGATACATATCCAATAGATCGACTGAAGGTTTGTAGCACCCTTGCCCGATCAGATATTCGGAGGGATAGGTGATAAATTTACGATATCCCGATCGGATCATGATGACGGTGTCTATACCAATTGCTTTCATATGCCGGAAGTCAGCATCCCATTCTTTTTCTCCCCAATTTTGGTGGGGGATGTCATGGGATATCTCGTCCAGGAAAGTGCCGGTTATTTTTAATGCATTGTTTTTGGGGACAATGAGTCTGCTCCGGATTTCATCAGTTGGCGTTTCTTCTCTTTTGGAGTTGCAGGAAGACAACCATGACGGTAACGTAATGGCGGCAGCACTTGCCAATGCTGATTTCTTCAGAAATTCTCTACGATTGTTGCTTTTCATATTCTCTGGTTTTTCTATTTGGATTCTGCTATTTATCTTGGTTATCGGGAATTGTCTGTATTCCTAATAAGGAGTAGTAGCCGGACACGTGTCTATGTGCTTTTCCGGATTACCCTTGGCAAACAAGGGGCTAAAATCATTAATTAGCTAATAATGTATCTAATGTGGGAACAAATAAAATAATAAAATTATAATAATGCAAGCATTTAATTAAATATTTTATTAAATAGCCCTATAATGTCACTTCGCTAATAAGAATTATTGAAGATGTATTGGGAAGGGGGAGTATATAAAATAAAACAACGGCATAAATTCGTCTTGTTATAACTTTGAATTTATGTCGTTGTTTCTTAAATGATGTTATTGAACGGGCGCTGTTATTTAGTGTACTCTGCCCAATTTATGTTTCTCATGTCACCACTTTTAGATAGTTCGGCATGCATACCCAACGATGCTTGAATACAATGAGGAGTCTGTGCCTTGTTGCCTGCCAATTTGAGATAATCCCAAAGAATTTGTTTGTAGTCCGGATGAGCACAGTTTTCAATAATAGCTTGCGCACGCTCTTTCGGGCTCTTGCCACGCAGGTCGGCTACTCCTTGTTCGGTGATAACGATATTCACAGAGTGCTCACTATGGTCGAGATGAGATACCATCGGAACAATGGCACTGATCTTGCCTTCTTTGGCAACAGACGGACAGGTGAAAATGGATATATAAGCATTGCGGGTGAAATCTCCCGAACCGCCTATACCGTTCATCATCTTTGTACCACCGATGTGGGTAGAGTTGACATTGCCGTAGATATCGGTTTCGATAGCTGTATTAATGGAAATGATACCCAAGCGGCGAACGACTTCCGGACTGTTGGATATTTCTGAAGGGCGGAGAACCAGCTTGTCCCGGAAGAAATCCATATCATCATAGATACCTTGCAGGCAGTCATTGGTAACGGTCAGCGAGCAGGCGCTACCAAATTTAACACGACCGTCGCGGATCAATCCGATAACGGAATTCTGAATCACTTCGGTGTACATTTCGAAAGCCGGAATCGTTTTGTCACGTCCGAGGGCTCCCAATACTGCATTGGCTATATTGCCTACCCCCGATTGCAACGGAAGGAAAGTAGATGGAATGATGCCACGCTTCATGTCGGCAGCTAAGAAATCGGCTACGTTCTGACCGATTTTATCTGTCAACGGGTCTGCTTCGGCAAAAGAACGGGCTTCGTCCGGCCAGTTTGTTTCCACTACGCCGATAATCTTCTTCGGGTCTACTTGTATATAAGGTGTACCGATTCGGTCACTGGGTTTATAGATCGGTATTTCGCGGCGATAAGGGGGATCGAGCGGTTCGTATACATCGTGCATTCCCATCATGTTTTTGCTGTGGGCGCTGTTCAGCTCCACGATGATTTTATCTGCCAGACGACAAACGGTAGGAGCAATGCCACCGGCAGCAGTCAGATAAATTTTTCCGTCCGGAGTCACTTCACAGGCTTCGATGATGGCAACATTTACCTTCCCCATGAAGCCGTAACGAACTTCTTGTGCCATTTGTGACAAATGGATGTCATTGTAAGCTATTTCGCCATTGTTCACAGCCTTGCGGAAATCGGAATTGGTGGTGTATGGAGCGCGATAACGAATTGCTTTAGCGCGTGACAGCACACCGTCGCAAGAATCGCCGGTAGAAGCACCTGTAAAAATACCTATCTGGTAAGGGTTTCCTTTTGCATGTTCCGCTTCTGCTATTTTTGCAATTTCCGCCGTAACGGCTTTGGCCGTTCCTGCAGGAGTAAACCCGCTCAGGCCGATGTTGTAGCCATGTTTAACCAGGCTTGCAGCTTCTGCTGCCGAGATAAAATTAAGTGCCATAAAAATCGTATATTTTTCGTGTTAGAATATCTATATTAATATTTTCTTCGAAGTATTTCCGACCAGATGATGGCACGCCTTGCCTCTTCTGCCGAACGAATGGAAAAATCATTTTTGCAAGTTTCCGCTTTTTTGTTTGTTTTGGGTGGTGACGGAGGAGCATAGGTATTTCTTGTGCCTTCTTGAAAAACGGGTGGTTTCGGGGAGGCTGTTACTTGCTCGTAAGTTTTTTCAATAATTACAGGTTCTTCGAATTCGGGTTCATATTCGTATTCCGGAGCAGGCATGGAATTTCCTTTTTCAGACTTTTTGTTTTTTTCTTTATTGAACTGTCTGAAAATTCCAAAAGCAAGAATGCCTGCCACCAAGAGAAATTGCATTACATCTTCCATTGTCTTTTTGGATTGTTGTCCGTTTTTTAGGATTATAGTTCGCCAAAGGTAGTTATTTAATCTGATTAGAGCTAACATTTTAGCATGAAAAAAGGGCAGCTTCACAGCTCCCCTTAATTTTTTTAACCTAAACCTTAACTATGAAAAAATCTAATGTTTCTTTCATTGCACAAAAGTGTGAAATAAAATAGAAAGCTCCAAGCGGTAGGTGAAAAAATGTTTGTTTCTTTAACGTAAATTAAAGATTTAGGCTTCAGATACTAACTTAAAGCGTTATTTTTGTTTCAATTTGCTGCTTATTGGGTGTGAAGCTGTATCTTTGCAAGGAAAATTTAAATTATAAAATTATGAACGAGTTAACGGGAGCGGACTTTAAATCCGCAACTGCCGATGACAACAAAAAGTTGTTTATTGAAACGTATGGTTGCCAGATGAACGTGGCCGACAGTGAAGTAATTGCTTCTGTGATGCAGATGGCGGGATATGGCGTGGCCGGATCATTGGATGAAGCGGATGCGGTGTTTATGAATACTTGCTCTATCCGCGATAATGCGGAGCAGAAGATTTTGAACCGTCTGGAATTCTTCCACTCATTGAAAAAAAAGAAGAAGAATCTGATTGTTGGGGTATTGGGTTGCATGGCAGAACGTGTGAAAGACGATCTGATCGAGCATCATCATGTCGATTTGGTGGTGGGACCGGATGCCTATCTGACTCTGCCTGAACTGGTGGCTTCGGTGGAAGCCGGCGAGAAAGCCATTAATGTAGATTTGTCTACTACCGAGACGTATCGTGATGTGATTCCTTCGCGTATTTGTGGGAATCATATTTCCGGTTTCGTTTCTATTATGCGTGGTTGCAATAATTTTTGTACCTACTGTATTGTGCCTTATACCCGTGGCCGCGAGCGTAGCCGTGATGTCGAAAGCATTCTCAATGAAGTGGCGGATTTGGTAACAAAAGGTTATAAGGAAATTACCCTTTTAGGGCAAAATGTAAACTCTTATCGTTTTGAAAAGCAGGACGGTGAAGTGGTTACTTTTCCAATGCTCCTGCGTATTGTGGCCGAAGCGGCGCCGGGCGTGAGAATCCGTTTCACGACTTCGCATCCCAAGGATATGAGTGACGAAACCCTGGAGGTTATTGCACAGATGCCTAACGTTTGCAAACATATTCATCTGCCGGTACAGAGCGGAAGTTCGCGTATTTTGAAACTGATGAACCGTAAGTATAATCGTGAGTGGTATCTGGAACGCGTGGATGCCATCAAACGTATAATTCCAGATTGTGGGTTGACTACCGATATTTTCTCCGGTTTCCATTCGGAGACGGAAGAAGATCATCAGGAGTCTCTCTCTCTGATGGAAATTTGTGGTTATGATGCCGCTTTTATGTTTAAATATTCCGAACGTCCCGGCACATATGCTTCCAAGCATCTTGAAGACAATGTGCCTGAAGAGGTAAAAATACGCCGCCTCAACGAGATTATCGCTTTGCAGAACCGTTTGTCGGCCGAATCGAATGCACGTTGCATCGGGAAGACTTACGAGGTGTTGGTAGAGGGCGTTTCCAAACGTTCGCGTGAGCAGCTCTTTGGGCGTACGGAGCAGAATCGTGTGGTGGTGTTCGACCGAGGGACGCATAAAATCGGTGACTTTGTAAATGTGAAAATTACCGAGTCCAGTTCGGCTACACTAAAAGGCGAAGAGGTAATGGCATAAATCTGCCGGTGCAGGAATTTTTATACGAAAATTCCTGCATAAATACCGGAAAGGTTTACCTTTGTCCTGAAAACACTAAAATGATACTACTATGAACAGATTTTTCCTTTCTATCGTCTCCTTGTTGGTCTCGTTATCGATGTCGGGGCAGTTGCCGTTTCAAAAGTCAGAAGTAAAAGAGGTAATGAAGAAAGTGGCCGATTGGCAGATTGCACACCAGAAAGATGTAAAACACGGACCGCTCGACTGGACCAATGCCGCATTGTATATGGGCATGCTCGATTGGGCCGAACTGGCGGAAAAAGAGTCCGGCGACACTTCTTATTATGACTGGCTGGTAAAGTTGGGACAGCGTTATGGCTGGCAACCCGATAAGCGGATGTATCACGCTGATGACATAGCTGTAGGGCAGGTCTTTGTCGATTTATATTGTAAATATAAAGATAGGAATATGTTGTATCCTACACAGGCACGTGCAGAATGGGTCGTTAACCATCCTTCCGACGGGCCGATGGAACTGGATTATAAAAAGCGCGAGACGCTGGAGCGCTGGACTTGGTGCGATGCACTTTATATGGCACCTCCCGTATATGTGAAGCTTTATGTGCTGACAGGAGATAAGAGATTTATCAAATTCATGAATAAGGAGTATAAGGCCACTTATGATCTTCTGTTTGATAAAGACGAACGCCTGTTTTATCGCGATTCCCGTTATCTTACCCAAAAGGAGGCCAATGGTGCGAAAGTATTCTGGGGGCGTGGCAACGGCTGGGTACTTGGAGGATTGGCGGAAATGCTTCAGGATTTTCCGAAGAAAGACAAGAACCGGAAATTTTATGAAGATCTGTTCGTTACTCTTTCCGAACGTGCGGCGAAGTTGCAGAGTCCCGATGGTTTCTGGCATGCCAGTATGCTCGATCCGGCATCTTACCCGTCACCGGAAACCAGTGCTACCGGATTCATCGTATATGCACTGGCTTATGGGATAAATGAAGGCTTGCTCGACAAGGATATCTATCTGCCTGTCGTGGAGAAAGGATGGAAAGCTTTGGTCTCTGCTGTTGAGACGGATGGAAAGTTGGGATATGTACAACCTATCGGGGCTGATCCTAAAAAAGTGACACGTGATATGACCGAGGTATACGGTGTGGGAGCGTTTTTGCTGGCGGGAAATCAGATTTATAAGTTAATATAAATAATTGGCTGATGGGTTAATATATCCATGAACTAACTGGTTACGCTGTTATTATGGAGAGAGGTTGCTTGTCTTGAAATATTATTATTACGACCGACTGCTTTGTTATTGAAATCCGGTATAAATAACCGGATTTCACTTTGTTTTTACCCCCTTCACCGCATTCACCTTTTTCCATCAAATCCCTTATTTATCGGATGTATAAGGTGAAGGGCACTTCCGGAAATTATGCACTGTGCAAAAGTTCCTTGAAGACGGTTCTTGTATATATTATGCATTGTTTTCACTGCCTGTAAGGACGGTGCTCAGAGACAGTGGGCATCCGGGCTGCAATTATCGGTTTCCCAGTTCGTATTCTTTTTCTGTCTTTCACCTTGTATATCCTATGAATAAGGGATTTGATGGAAAAAGGTGAATGCGGTGAAGGGGGTAAAAACGAAGTGAATACCAACTGTTTCATCAAATTTTAATTCCTTCGGATGAAGAAAAGACGTAGCAGGTTCCATTTCCGGTTGTACCCATCCGGATTATGACTCTTATTTTCCGGTCAGTTTATCTATCAGCCATTGATTGACTTTTATATTCTGTTCCGGATAACGCCAATGTCCGGTTTCTTTCAACAGATAGAGTTCTTTGGGTGCTTTTATGATGTTGTATGCACTGTAAAAAGAGGTGGGTGGGCAGGTTTCATCACTGTATCCCCAAGAGTAGAATCCGGGGATACGGATGTAACGTGCGAAATTGACCACATCGTAGTATGCCAGTACTTTCGTTTCCTCGGGTGTGAGTTCTTTTACGCCAAACCAGCCGCCTGCCCGGTTGTGGGCATATCCGCCTATGTCACAGAGGGCGGGATAGAAAGCTGCCAGATACTTCACTCTGGAGTCGAGGGCGGCTGTCACTAAAGTTAAAGCTCCTCCCTGGCTACCGCCGTAGGCGGCCAGATTCTTTCCGTCATACTGTGGGAGTGCAGTGAGAAAATCGTTTGCCCGTATGCAACCGAGAAACACCCGGTTGTAATAGTAGTTTTCGCGGTCGTTCATGCGATGATACATATAATCCTTCAACGCTCCGAATTGTAGACTGCCGTATGCCTCCGCCTTTAAATCCAGAGGAATACCATGAATTCCGATCCGGAAGGTGATGACTCCCAGGCGTGCCAGTTCTTTATCACCGGTATGTTTTGCCACACCGGCTCCCGGCAGGCGTAAAACTGCGGGGAAACGTCCCTCTTTATTGGGAATGCATAATATTCCGTATAGGTGATTTCCACGGATATAGTGGGTAACTTTTACACGGTATACTTTTACATCGGCGTCACTCTCTTCCGGTATGAAGGTCATTTCTGATTTCATGGGATATTCTCTCATACGGCAGATCTGATCGTTCCAGAATGAACGGAAATCTTTGGGTAGCAAAGTGGTAGGCCGTATCAGTTCGCAATCGTACGCGATGTTGATGAGATTGCGATAAGAAAATCCGTCTACCGTAGCTCTGACTTCACACGACAGGAATCCGGGCTGTTGCATACCCGGAGATTTTATTGTGACGGAGCCGTTCTTGAGTAAAACAGAATCTTTTTGTATCGGCACCATTTTCTCCGGTCCTACTGCATATTCTATCTTTATATTGTTCAGCTTCTGTTGATCGCGGAACAACGAAATGGTGAAATGCGCCGGTTCGCCTATCTTATAATTCCAATCATAATGATCGGGTGTGATTTGAATTGTTATGAGATCTTTGTTTCCTTTCGTTGCCTGTGCACCAATGGTAAAGAAAACCAGAACGGATAAGATGAATATTTTTTTCATGCTTTATGTCTTTTTGAATGAATGATATTGCCGGATACCTGAAGAAGCAGATTTTGTCCTTGCCGGAGCAGGCCCGATACCTCTTCACCGGTCTGTCCCTCTGCATAGAAGCGGATCATATCTTCCGTTTCCGAACTGCGGATCAACAACCATCGGCAATCTCCTTTAAAAATAAATTTAAGCCCGTTTACGACACCCCGGCTGCTTAAATATGATTTTACTTCCCGAATGGAGAATCCTGCCACTTCAAGAGGTTGATTTTCATATAACCAAGGTAATAGTTCATTTTTATCCGATTGTCCGTAACTCATGTCGATACGGTCATAATAGATAGGTCCCATAGCTTGCTGCCGGTCTTTCAGATAATCGGAGATTTTACGGTAAGACGATGCAGCGAGCATTTCGAGGAGAAGAAGCGAAGAAAATATACCGTCCCGTTCGGGTATATGCATGCCATAGCCGAAACCACCGCTTTCTTCTCCGCCAAAGGCAATGGGATGGGTGGTCATTAGGTCGGCGATGTATTTGAACCCGACTTGAACTTCATATACCGGCGTTTGGGGAGATTCGAAAATACTGCGTATCTTGTCGGACACGGAGGAGGTCTTCACAATACCGCCCGGAATCTGTTTTACCCGTTTTAAATAGTCTACCAGTAGTAATATGGTGTTTTGTGCTGATAGCCACTCTCCGGTGTCGAGACATACCCCTACCCTGTCGGCATCTCCGTCAGTTGCTACACCCAAAGCGAAATTACCTTCTTTCAACGCTTCTTTTAGGGGTAATAGGTTCTTTTCGATAGGTTCGGCCAAGCGTCCGTGAAAAGTTTCGGAAGCTTCGGAACAGATACTTCGGGCAAGGCAGTTGTGGCTGTGTAGTATCTCTTGAATGAGTGTAAGACCTGCCCCGCCCATACTGTCTATTAATATATTCAGTGCTGCTTTTCTGATTATCTCAAAATCGATCCGTTTTTCGATGTGTTCTACATAGGCAGGTATGAAATTCATTTTATGTATATGCGTGGTAGACCGTACCACTGGAGATGCATATAAATATTGCTCTACTTTCCGTGTGTCGTCCGAGCAGAACGGACCTCCCAACCGCGATTTGAATTTAATGCCATTGTATGAAGGCGGATTGTGTGAAGCGGTAATCATTACGCCGGCACAGCAATTAAGGTGTAAGGTGGCATAAGATAATACGGGTGTCGGGGCGATCCGGTCGGATAATAATACCTGTATTCGATTGCCTGATAATACTTCGGCAAATGTAGTGGCAAATAATTGTGAATTCTTGCGGGTATCGTAAGCCAGCGCCACGCAGGGAGATTTTTCTTTATAATCTCGGTGTATAAAATCGGCAAATGCCTGAGCTGCTATCGATACGGTTTCTTCATTTATTTCTGTATCGATGTGTGCCCGCCATCCATCCGTTCCAAAAAATATATTCATGTTTTTATTATTTATTGAATTTTTGACTGTTTAGACGATATTTGCATGTTGCAGAGCTTCCGAAAACCATTGTGTGATGAGGTGGGGGCGGGTAATGGCCGAGCCTACAACGACTGCCCAGGCACCGTTTTCTATTCCTCTTGCCGCTTCGACGGGGGTGTTATAACGCCCTTCGGCAAATACAGGGCAGTCGGGAAGGGCTTTGACACAATTGCGGAGAATCTCCAGAGACGGACCGTGCTTAGTTTCTTTCATGGTATAGGGCGTGTAACCGCATAGAGTGGTCGAAACACAGTCGGCACCGGCTTCTCTGCATGCTATTGCTTCGTCTACGGTCGAAATGTCCGACATTATTTTTATCCCGTCATATCTCTCTTTTATCTTCCGGATGTATTCCGGGCCGGTGAGCCCGTTTTCCCGCAAACGGAAGGTACCGTCTACGGCAATGAGCGGGGTATCGATTGCCATGAGTGCCTCTACTTCCTTGAATGAACCGGTGATACGTACAAAACCGTCTGCAAAATGAGATTTTGTCAGTCCGATTACCGGCAAGCGGCTATGGCGTATAAGGTAGTCGGTTTTCTCTATGCCACACGAACGAATGCCGGCGGCACCTCCTTGGGCGGCACATTGGGCAAAAGCCCCTACCCCTTCGGGAGAATTAAAAGGTGAACCCTCTTCGGCCTGACACGAAACGATGAGCCGGCCTTTTACTTTCTGAAATATGTCAATCATTGTTTTCTTGATAATAAGTTCTTAAAAGTCAGCAGTAATCACTATCGGATAGTGATCCGACATATAAACCGGATCGGAATTTTTGGTGATGGTTACAGCTTGGGTAACCGATACGTATTCGTTCACAAAAATATAATCGATCTGTGAGGGAGGATACAGTTTACCATAACTGTGTGCCGTTCCCGCAGGGCCGGATTTCTCAGTGGCGATGTCCCTTGAATTGATAAATTCGCTAAGAAAGGCGTTGACAGGCGGAGTTCCCGGTATACTGTTCATATCTCCTGTAATGAATACGGCTTCCTCTGTCGTCATTTCTTTTATCTTTTTGCAAATCAGCCGGGCACCCTCCAGTTTAGCAATGGTACCTACATGGTCGAGGTGGGTATTGAATACATAAAACATGCGGCAATTCTCTATATCCCTGAACTTAGCCCATGTACAGATGCGGGGAAACTTCCCGTCCCATCCTTTGCTGACAACATCCGGGGTTTCAGAGAGCCAGAACGTTCCGTAATCTAATACATTCAGCTTTTTCTTATTGTAGAAGATAGGGGTAAAGACATCGGTGTCTGCCGTACCTTGTGCGGAAACTCCTAACCATTCATAGATCCCGATAGACAGGAAGTCTTGTACCTGGTCGGCCAACGGTTCCTGCATACATACAATGTCGTACCGGTAATTGGTGAATTCTCTGATTACCATCTTCTTGCGGTTCGACCAGGCATTTACTCCGGTGTCCATATTCGAACCGCGGATATTGAAACTACAGATTGTAATTTCGTTCTCGTAATTTTCGCCTTGTGCCGGCATCCACGAAAGACCGAGGCAAATGAAAAAGAAAATATATATTCTGAAAGTCATATCGTTTTTCTTATTGGGTTATAAAGAGGCATTGACAAAAACTGCATAGTGGTCCGAAGGGAAGAAGCCATTGGGATAATGCTCGTCATCGGCTGTATAATCCAGTATCTTGATTTTATCATTTACAAAGATGTAGTCGATTCGTACCGGTTCTACTTGTCCGAAGTTATGGGCTGTACCTACCGGGCCTAAGAGATGTGGAGCGATGGTACGGGAGTCTTTATAATGTGCAGTGTATTTTTTGTATGCATCGGTAGTATCGAAGCTGTTCATGTCTCCGCATATAAACAGGGGGGTATCACCCGCAAATTTTCTTGCCTGCCGGCAGACTAATGCCGCACCTTCCTGTTGGGCTATACGTCCTTTGTGGTCAAGATGGGTGTTGAAAACATAGAATATTCTTCCGCTTTTGCGATCGCGGAATTTGGCCCAAGTGCAGTAACGGTCGTACTTTCCGTCCCATCCCTTTGAGAAAGGAGCCATTGTTTCGGATAGCCAGAACATCTCGTTGTGCAATAGTTCAAAGCGTTCGGCCTTGTAGAATATAGGGTTGTACAGTCCTCTGATTCCTACAAAGGCATAACCTGTGGCTTGCTCTATATCTTCCAGTTGGTTGGCCAATACTTCTTGCATACATACGATGTCGAAATCGTGATTATTTATTATTTTACATAACGAGTCTTTCCGGAATTTCCAGGAGTTGATGCCATCGTTAGGCAGGTCTCCCCGAATGTTGTAAGTACAGAAGCGGATGTTGCAATCGCCGGTTTTGTTTTTTCCCCGGACGGGAGAAATGATTCCTGTCAAAACAAATAATAGGATAAACAGGATTTGAAAGTTTCTTTTCATGACTGGTAGTATTTTATATTTAGTAATGAATGTTCGATGATACATGTTTCTTTCTTGCTCCCCAGATAATCAGCAGGAACAACAAGGATACGAGTGCGGCCGAAAGCCAGAAAATGCGGATGGCGGAGAAATCGTAAACAGGATTGCCATCGACGATAGCCTTACGCGACTCTATCAGGAAACCACTGACGACGTCCTGTAAGCCGGCTGCTGCATAACTGGCTATGCCGATAACTCCTACTGCCGCGCCTGTGGCTTCTTTGGGAGCGATATCTATGGCCATAAGTCCGCCAAGAAAACACAGCAGGATACCGATAGATATACCGAACAATATCATCGAGATGATATCCAGTATTTCGCACTGCCGTGGCCCGAAGAGGAATAATGCCAATGCTGCCAGATTAAGCAAACTTGACAGGCAGGCCGGTATGGTCCGGTTACTGCGGAACATTTTATCGGAAATAAGGCCTGAGAATACTGTCCCTACAATGCCGCAAACCGAACTGACGGAAACGAGTGTACTGGCTGTTACGATGTTGTAACCCTTTTCTATCTCGAAGTAGTACACTCCCCAGCTATTTACGGCATAACGGCTGATATACATAAATGCGCTGGCGAGTGCCAACATCCATATCATCGGGTTCTTTAAGACTTCGGCCTGTTTATGTTTTACAGTCGAATCCTTTGGCTGGCTGGTCGAGCCGGGCAATCCGGCTTTCCATTCGGGAGGTGCCGGTTTTAGGAAAGTAAATATCAGGGCAACCCCTATGGCTCCCAGACATGCGGCGCTCATAAATCCCCACTGCCATCCCAAGGCACCGACAATGAATGAAGTGAAAATAAAGGTAAGCGCCTCTCCTATGTTGTGGCTCGCGCTCCAGAAACCGTATACTGTGCCACGTTCTTTCTCCGTAAACCAACGGTTGAGTGCTATGACGCTGCACGGACCGCCTACCGATTGAAACCAGCCGTTTAACGCCCAGAGTATGACAAACGCCCAAAAGGGTACGGCAAAGCCGAGTGCGGCATTTACCAAAGTTGCCACAAAGAGGCCTCCTGCCATCAGATAACGTACATTTACTCTATCTGCTAAGAATCCATTTACAAATTTACCGATTGCATAGGTAAAGAATAGGGCGGAACCGATGATTCCTAACTCTGTTTCTGTAAGGTATCCGGCATCTACTATCGGTTTCTTGACAACGTTCAGGCTTAGCCGGCAGACGTAAAACAGGCCATAACCCAAAGTTGCTGCTGCAAATACAGCCCATTTGGTCCGGTTATATTTATTTTGTTGAGTATGGTTCATCGCTCTATTTCTTAATGATTTTTTGTGACCGGATATTTTGTTCCGAGATACATCTTATGATGTAGATTCCTTGCGGCAGATCGGATACATTGATCGCTTCGGAGAGAGAGGTCAACTTACGGTCTTGCACCAGTTGTCCCTGAGCCGATATGATTTGAAGCCGTATTTGGGGTGCTCCGGTTATGCCTTCGATAAAGAATTCATTTTCTACCGGGTTAGGATAGATTTGCAGGCTGCTCTCTTCAGCTTTTGTGAAACCGGTACCACCGTTGGAGGCAATTTGTAGTGTGCAGGAGGATACCGAGGTATCTCCCAATTCATCAGTGCCCTGTATTGTTAAGGGGAAAGAGCCGTTTTCCAAAGGAATACCCGACAGGTCGCCTTGTACTGAGAGGGATATGCCGGCCGGCAAATTACCGGATAGCAATTGATAAGTCACTTTTCGTGATCCGCCCCGATGGTAGATACAATTACGGTAAGCGATGTCTTCTTGTGCCGGTATCACATGGTCGGTGAATATACGGATATGTGGATAAGAGGTTAATGCAATGTTGTTGCCCGTACCGGTTGCGTCCAATGGAAATGCTGTTGTGCCGGATAGGGTAAGATTAGTCGTATGATACGTAATGCCATATTCATCGGCTTCTTTAAAATTGGTCAGAATGAATAGGCGCGTTTCATCCGCATCCGGCATAAACAGCAGGTCGGTTATCTCCTCCTCAGTTTTATTACCGAAACGTTTTACGTTCAGCACCCGGTTTTCCGGAGAGAGTTTGATCAGAAAAGCATCTTTAGCTCCTTTGTCCGGAAGATTGTAACGGTTGTCACCGGACGGATTGAAGACGACCTTTCCCGTGCAATAACCTCCGGCATATATTTCGTCGTTGTCATTGATATATAGGGCATTGATCATTGTATTTTTGCTTGTGGAGGTTCCTCCGGCTGTGTATATAGACGAATAGCTGCCGTCCGGATTTAGCAGGATACATAATGCA
This sequence comes from Bacteroides sp. CAG:189, assembly GCF_000432295.1. Classification (NCBI taxonomy): domain Bacteria; kingdom Pseudomonadati; phylum Bacteroidota; class Bacteroidia; order Bacteroidales; family Bacteroidaceae; genus Bacteroides; species Bacteroides sp. CAG:189. The sequence goes on along the minus strand of NZ_HF991119.1, from coordinate 22,351 downwards.
TGTTGTACGCCTGCGGATGTCGTGGCTTGTACAGACGAGCCGATTGTAAGTTCTTTGCTTGTTGTAGATCCGGATAGGGCAATCTTACCGTTATTCATGCATGCCATGTCGGATAGGGATTCGTTTCCTGTCCCGATTATCGGGCAAGTCCATAATTTCTTTCCGGATGTGTTGAAACGGCTCGCAAATAGGTTTGTATCGCCTGTCATTGTTCCCCTGCATGTTCCGGCAAGAATAATGTCCGTTCCATCGGTCGCTATCTTTTCTGCCGAAGCAGATGCATATTCGCTTTCCGAGATTTTCCACAGTTGCTCTCCGGACATTGAATAGGCAGCCAGAAAATATTGTTCTCCAGAATTCCCACAGAGATACAATGTATGGTCGAGCAATACAAAATCTTTCAAGATGAGATCCGTACGTTCTGTGAGTGACACAGGAACGGATAGGACACCTTCCGGAGAGATGGAGTGCAATTTTTCGTTTCCGTCTGTCCCAGTGAGCAGCCATAATGTTCCGTTCTCGTCTGTTGCAGCCGATCTGACCTGTGACTCGTTTTCAATCATACTCAGATGCTCACGAATGCCTTCGACCGAATAGCGGGCTACGAAGACAGTAGGAAGGACGGATGTTAGGTCGGTTTGCGTATCGGTAATGAGTTCTCCGTTGAATTCTCCGGTCAGCCAGATGCTTCCTTTATCCGATATGATTTTACGTCCGTATGTGGTTATCGTACTTCCTAAATGTTGCACAGTCTCGGGCGGTTGCGCATGAGATACGGTACAGGTAAGAAGTAGAATGATGATTAGGATTCTGTTCATGATATACATGTCATAAAGAAAGGGATGCCCGGACATTGCACCGGGCATTTTCCCCATGGGTTAATATTAATAGACGCTTGCCTTGTATACGGACTGTTTGCCTGAGATGCTGTCTTCCATTACTACTGTATAGATACCGTTTTCCAGAGAATAACGTTCGTTGCCTTGCAAACGCTCTTGTTTTACCAGTCTGCCGGAAAGGTCGAATATCATTACCCGGTAGCTGGATGTGCCGGTTAATATCTCGATAGCGCCGTGGTCTCCCCATACCCTGACTGCCTCCTGCCGGTAATCTTCTAATCCGGTACCGGTAGAGACGTTGAGAAGGTACTCTGCAAATCCCGTATTTCCATCGGCATCTTTCATACAGACGACAATCGGATAGCTTCCTGTGACGGTGCTTGTACCGCTTAGTTCCCCGGTAGTCGGGTTTAGGGTGAACCCTTCGGGGAGTGTGCCGCAATATAATGTAAATTCGGCATCTCCATTTGCATTTTCGGCATTGATTATCTGGCTGAATGCTGTTCCGGGCACTGCATTCGGCAGGACGGCAGGTGTGGCGTAGATCTGCTGATAACACAATAGGGCGACACTGTATGCAGTACCAATGGTCGGCACTGTAATGGGATCACCGAATAGATTGACAGGAGAAGCCGTAGCACCGCTACGGGTGGATACCATGTCGGCTACGTACAAGATGCCTTCGTTGCCTACCGCCATTGCCATTGCTCCTTCCTTGGTTGCATCTCCCACACGGTGTCCTATCAACACTTCCCCTTTCGACGACAGTTTCATCAGATACATATCCTGTCCTCCTTTAGCTTTAGAAGGGAATTGTTTCGCTTCATCTTCTGCATCCGGATTGAAATAATATGTGCCGAAGGTTGTACCGGCATTCCATATCGAACCGTCCTTTTCGATGGCAATCGTTTTCACATCGGTCGGTTGGTTGCTACTGCCTGCTATATAATTCCATTGATAATTTCCATCGGTGTCGAAAGAAATAATGAGCATGCTGTTCCACGTTCCCGTAGTGTCCAGAGTTTTCATAAGGATACCGGGAGCATTATCCACCGCAAGGTCTTCGCTTCGTATCACTCCACCGATTACCACTTGATGGTTGGCTACATCCATTGCATTGATATCATCCAACTTACTGCCCTTTAGGCTGCGTGCCCAGACCATACTTCCGTCGGCTGCATATTTCACAAGGAAATTATCGGTATTTTCTACAGAAGTTGCTGTCATGGACTGTGTTTCGAATTGGATGGTCCCGCTAAATGTACCGACTGCATAAATATCTCCCTTTTCGTCTATGGAAATAAGATTTCCTGTCCCGGTGCCGTTTCCCGACATGGTTTTTGCCCAAATCAGATTAGCATTATTGTCGTATTTAGCAATGAAGAAGGCGAGTTCGGAATTGCCGGATGAGATTTCGTGTTCACCTCCGTTCATTTCTATGTTTAAGTTTCCGGTGAAAGCTCCCGTGATGGCAAAACTGCCGTCGTTTGGATTTACCGCTATACTCTTGATGACAGGCTCTATCCCCGAAGTGGTTCCTTTTAGCCAGAGAGGATTTCCTGTGGCATCGTATTTGGCGATGAAGAAATCTTTATAGTCGGATTCTATTTTTAATGTTTCGGTGATCTCCGCGTCCGATTCGAAGTTACCTGCCACAAATGAATTGCCCGATGCATCTGCAGCAATACTTTGTACAAGGATCGAACCGGAAGAGCTTTTGATTGATGAGGCAAATACACATTGATTGTTCGGGGTAAATTTTGCGACATATGCATCCATTACCATTGAGGCTCCCGTTACCTCCTTATTTCCGATTGTCATTTCTGCTCCGGTAAAGTTTCCTGTGAGGTATGCATTGTTATCAGTGTCTATCGCCATGCTTTTTGCAGAAGTTTCTGTATCGGCGATACCAAATTGACTGTTCCATAAATATTTCTGGGAGAAACCGGTTAAACAGTTCATTACCAGTGCTGTGAAAAGGAATACTTTTGTTCTCATAATTGTAATGTTTTTAATTTATAGGTATAGCAAGGGCCAACAGAGAGGGTTGACTCCCTGCGGAAAAGTTTTTAAATAGAGGTTATCCGGATCTTAGTATCCGTCGTTCTGATACATCCCGGATGGGTTTATAGATACTTCCCGCCACGGTATAGGAAGCAATAAATCACGCTTGGAACATCCTTGTACCGATTTGTCATTTAAGAATTTTACTAAATCGTCCGGTTTATAGAAACGGAGAAGGTCGAACCAACGATGATTTTCGAAAGCCAACTCGATACGTCGCTCATGCAAGATGACATCCTTTATTGTCGGGTAGTCGTTTTTGTAAGATTCCGGGGCCTGCTCATAGGATTTGAGTTTGGCACGGGTACGGATCATATCTATATAGGTTATGGCTTCGGGTTCGAGTCCGAGAGCTTCATTTACTTCGGCAAGCATCAGGATGACATCGGCATAACGAAGTACGATCCAGCAAGAACCGCCACGTCCTTGGGAATCTCCCAAATCTACATATTTGTTTACGTAAGGGGTAGTTCCATATGTTTTATAGGAGACGACTTTGCGCATATCGCCGGTTTCATACTCCTGAATCAGGTCGTTTTCCGGAATATTGTCTCCCAAACCCTGTGATTGCGAAATGATTCCTGTGGCGCTGAGAGGTTGGAAATTTTTAGCAAAATAAGAGCCTTCGTCTGTTCCTTGCAGATACATTACTTGAAAGATGATTTCGTTGCAGGTAATATTGGCTACTCCGAATACTTTGCCGTATGCAATGTCTTTCAGTTCTCCGAATGGCCGTGCACTATAAGCGGCATCGAGAGCCTCTTTTGCCAGTTGGAGGTAATCTTGGGTAGCGCCGTTGTTCAGTCGTTTGGCCATTGTGAGGTATACTTTACCTAATAAAGCATATCCGGCCGTTTTTGAGGCGCGTCCGAAGTTGGGATTACTTCCGTCAAATCCCCAATTGTCGGGCAGTTGGCTTTGTGTTACGAATTTCAGGTCTTTTACAATGAAATCATAGACTTCCGCTATCGGGCGCCGTCCGTATTTGAGGACTTCTGCTTCACTGTTTAGTTGCTTGTCTACGATAGGAACATCTCCGAACAGTTGCGACAGGTTGTAGTAAGACAAGGCACGTAAGAAACGGGCTTCTGCTTTGTACTGGCTTTTCTTTTCGTCGTCCATCGGTACATTATCGATATAGTCGAGCACTACATTGCTTCGGTGGACACAGGTAAACATTCCGTACCAGGCCCGTTGTACCTCTGCATTACTGGATGTAAGGTTGTATACATCGAAATCATTGTATATGCCCGAATTGGCTGTTTTGGATGCCAAAGTCGTATTGTCGGATCTGATTTCGGTCCAGTAGTACATGTTGTTGTAATAGTTTGTTTTTAATCCGTCGTAGGCTGCGTTTAATGCCTGATACATATCGTTTTCCGTTTTATAGAAATCGTTTTTGTTCAATTTGTCGGGATCCGAACGGTCCAGAAAGTCACAGGAAGTAAACCCGATAATCAGGTAGCCGAGGAGGATTATATTCTTTATTGATTTTATTCTTTTCATAATGCAGCTTTGTTTTTAGAATGATAATTTACAACCGAAATTATAAGCTCGTGAGAGAGGGTAAGTTCCCCAATCGAAGCCGGGCATCAAATTACCCGATTTATAACTTACATCCGGATTATAACCGATATAATCGGTGATCGTAAACGCATTATCGATGGAGGCAAAAAGCGATACACCCCTTAATTTTATTTTTTCTACCCATTTCTGAGGCAGGTTGTAATTTAAGGTTATGTTAGTGCAACGGAAATAGGATGCATCATTTACCATGTAAGATGAAACTCCATAAGTGTTTTTGTTGGTAGTGGCAATGTTGGCACGATACATGGCCGGATCAGGGTTGGTTACGGAGTTGTAACGGTCGGCGGCCAATGCAAACTGATTGCAGGTGCCTTCCATGTTCAGGAGATAGTAATTCTGGAAACTGATGACTTGTGCTCCTTGTACACCGGAGAAAGAGGCGCTCAGGCTCACTCCTTTATAGCTGATGTTGGTGCTGAAGCCGTAGGTGAAGTCGGGGTAGTTGTCTCCTAATATTTCCCGGTCGTCATCCGTAATTTTACCGTCATTGTTTACGTCTTTCCATTTTGCATCTCCCGGCTGTACATTTTCATAGTTCCATACGGCCGGACCGGTCAGTTGGTAACCTTCTTCACCGATGTGTTGTTTGTCTACCAGAATACGTTGATACTCTTCTTCCGAAATGACTCCGAGACTATTCAGGCCATAAAAAGAACCGATCGGCTTTCCAACCATGGTAATGTGGCTGATGGCACTTCTTTCTCCGATACTGACAATGGATTGAGAATCGGGCAACGAGAGTACCTTGTTCCGGTTCAGAGAAAGGTTTGCACCGACATTCCAGGTGACAGGGCCGGTTAAAATACGTCCGTCGACTTGTATGTCAAAACCGGTGTTGCGTATTTTGGCATTGGATAGATTCGATTTATATTGTGTCGCTCCGGCAATGGCGGATATCGGTTTGTTGAACAGCAGGTCGTTCGAGATACTGTTATAATAATTGGCGGACAGTGTGAGACGGTTTCTCAGAAAACTCAAATCCATTCCGACATTATATTGGTCTGTTTTTTCCCATCCTAACAGATTGTCGACGAAAGCGCTCGGATAGCGGGTTGGTACTATCTGCCCCCCTAATACGTAACCGCCTAAATTACTCATGTAGCCTACATGTTCGTAATTGCCAATGTTGTTATTACCGCTGATACCCCAGCTAACTCTCAATTTGGCACCGAAGTTTTCGCCGATATGGTTGGTCCAGAATTCTTCGTTCGACAGGTTCCATCCCAAGGCAACAGACGGGAATATTCCCCAGCGATTGTCCTTTCCAAAACGGGAAGAGCCGTCGCCGCGTAACGAACCGGTGAATGTATAGCGGTCTTTCCACGAATATACCACACGTCCGAATACAGACATCATGGCCCAGTCGAATTTGTCGGTATCTCCCCAACTGTCTCCGGGAGCTGTGCCGTGGGCACTTAATTCCCGAATGGTATCGTCTACAAAGTTACGGGCCCCGATGGAAGAATTGTCGTATACTTTTTCTTGCATGGAATAACCACCCAGAATATTGATCCCGTGATCTCCGAATGTGCGGTTGTAATTAAGCGTTGCTTCCAGTATCCAGTCGAGATTGGTCTGTGTGCTGTAGGAAGCACGTGAGAGCCGTTGATCGCCTACATATCCGCTACCTGCCGTTGTCCCGTCGGTATTCATAATGGTGCCTCCGACTGTAGACGGACGGTAGTAGCTTTCTGTTTGGGATATATACTGCATTCCGGAATACACTTTCGCTTTTAGCCCCTTTATAACTTCCAGTTCGAGATAGCCGGAAACAGAAGACATGTATCTTTTCTGATAATCTTCAATCTCATGTGCTAAGGCTACCGGATTCTCGGCCGGTGCTACCGAATATTTCTTTGCATACTGCATTTGTTGGTCTACGGCATACGAGCCGTCTGTGTTGTACACCGGAAATTGTGGGAACATGACAAGGGCGCTCATGATGATACCGTCATTGTAATGGCGGCCTTCGGCCTGTACAATCCGGTTTTTCGTATAGGAGGCCGCAGTATTGACACCTATACTTAACCGGTCGGTCAGCTTGCCGTCGATGTTGAAACGTGTTGTGAACCGGTGGTGATAAGAAGGAGCGATGATACCGTCCTGTTCCATATATCCGGCACTGGCCATGTATCTGATGCGGTCACTACCACCGGTAATGTTCAGATTATGTTTCATTATAGGAGCCGTGGAGAATATGGCATCCTGCCAGTCTGTGTTATAAGCCGGTTCTACAGGTTGTCCTGTGGTGAAATCAAAGAAGATGTCCGGTATCTGGAAAATTTTTCCACTGGTTGCCCCGGCTACGGACATGCGGTATTCGTTGTTGTGTAACGGATTGTATTCTTTTCCGTTTTTGGTACACCAGTCGCGATAGGCATTGTTGGCGCATTCTATCGATAAGTCGCGCATACCATAAGCATCCAGCATTTTTATTTTGTGATCTACCTGTTGAAAACCATATTGAAAATCATACTCTACTTTTGCACGTCCGCTGTTTGTACCCCGTTTGGTGGTTATTAAAACAACACCTCCGGCAGCACGTGAACCATATATAGCTGCAGATGCTGCGTCCTTTAGCACTTCTATGGAAGCTACATCGTTCGGATTGATATATACATCTTTGGATGTCGGAAATCCGTCGACTACGTAAAGCGGTTCCGAGCCGGCATTGATGGAGCTTACCCCACGGACCCGCAGTGATAAACCTTCGCCCGGACTTCCCGATGTCTGTTTGATCTCGACACCGGCAGCGTGACCTACCAGCGCCTGTTCGAGTGTCGGTGTGGTGATACTCAGATCATCCATCTTTATGCTGGAGATGGCACCCGTCACATCTGTTTTACGAACTGCACCGTATCCGATTACCACAACCTCGGAAAGTACTTTGGTATCTTCAGACATTACGATCCGCATCGGTTCTTTGTTTTTTACCGTCAGTTCTTTCGATGTATAGCCCAAATAAGAAAGCACGAGAATGTCTCCTTTTTCGGCTGTTATGGTGAACTCGCCGTCCATATTCGAACTCGTTCCTTTAGTGGTGCCTTTGATCAATACATTGACGCCTATCAGAGGAAGATTGTTCTCGTCATAAACAGTGCCGGACAATGAGAAGCCTGCTTTCTCTTTTTTTTTCTGAGGAGGTTCCTTGATATAAATATAAATACTTCCGTTACGCACCTCAAAATTTACATTGGTTTTTTGAGAGAGTTCGGCGAGTACCTCTTTTACATCTTTCCCGGATGCTTGTACCGAGACTTTCACTGATAAGTCTGTAAAGCTGCCACTATATGCCAAGCGCAGCTTGGATTGTTTGGCAACGTCGTTTAATACGTTTTTTAAAGGTACGTCTTTGTACCGTACCGATACCTTTTGAGCATAAAGTATCCCTGTGCTAAAAAGGAATAGCATGGCTACTGTACCTCTTAGAACGAATGAATGTGATTCTTTTTTAAGAAAATTTAAAAAACGAATCCTTATCACCCGTCTTCTGATAAAAACTGGCAAAATTTTCATACTTTTGTTTTGTATTTTATATTATAAAAATGAAACTGGTAGTCAATGGAAGGGCCCTATTCCTTTATTGGCTACCTCTTTTTATTTTCTTTTGTATATTAGTATCTTGTCGTTGATTTTTTCATACCTGACCGGAGAGATGCGGGTCAGATCTTCCAATATTGAATCTAATGGCATGTTGTTGAAAGATATTGTGTATATGGAGCTTTCCAAAGACGGATCCATTAATACAATTTCTTTATTGAACTTGCGGGATAGTTCTTTCGAGATATGATCCAGGCGGGTATCTGTAAAATACAGGCTGTTTGTTTTCCAGCCCGAGTAGTCGGCGGCATTTTCGAGAGTACGTTTATGCATTGTCCCGTTTTTCTTTTCATAAACGATTTGTTCTCCCGGAAATAGCTCTAAAGCTCTTCCCTGGATATCACTGACCCGGACATGGCCTTGATTTAAAGTAGTCGTGATATCCGATTCGTCATTGTATGCTTTGATATTGAATTTTGTTCCCAACACTCTGATGTCCACTCCCGAAGTGTGTACTGTGAATGGACGAATCTTGTTTTTGGCTACTTCAAAATAAGCTTCTCCTTCCAACTCTACTTCGCGACTGAATAATTTGAATCCGGGCGTGTACTTTAACCGGGAGTCGGCGTTCAGTATGACTTTGGTGCCGTCTTGAAAGATAATTGTTTGGATATCTCCTTTAGGAACATATATTTCGGCCAGACGGGGAGATTGTGTCTGGTTGTAATACATGTATCCTCCGGTGGCTAATAATAAAATAGCCGGTATCCATATGGCAATACTGCGCAACCACCATCCGATTGTCGGTTGAAAGCGTTTCTTGTTTTTTTCTGTTGGAATCTCGATATGAAGCGGTTGTATCTCTATGGATTCTGAGCTATGCAGTTCCTCTCCGGACAGAATACGGGCTACATCCTCGTCAATTACTTCCGATAGATAACGTTGCCCTTCTTCGGTACCGAACCATCGACGTATTTCTGCTCTCCGGTCGGGTGACAAGGCATCGCATAAATAAAGGCGGATGTCTTCGTCGGTAATTGGATGATGGTTTTCTGTTGTCATTTTATTAGTTTTAAGTGGCAGAGAGAAAAACGGTTTGCTCTTGCGTTGTATATAGAGTAAAATCTTGGCGAAAGAAAGTATTACTCAACTCTTGATGTTTAACTTTTATAAACACTTCGATGCGGGTGTAATCAAGAAAGAGAGGCGCTGAGCAACACCATGCAAATACAGATAAAGTCTTTTTCGTTGAGACTTTCACGCAATGACAATATAGCTTTGTAATAGGATACCTTTACCGTATTTACGGTAATGTTGAGTTGCTGGGCTATCTCGGCATTGGAAAGTCCTTCGAAAATTTTCATTTGGCAAATGCGGCGCTTTTGTGGCGGCAATAAGACCAAGGCTTTCCGTATAGCTTCATCCCGTTGTTTTCTGTACAGGGTTTGTGTGATATTCTCCTCTTCAAAAAGCGGCATTCCCAATATGATTTCTTCTTTCTTCTCGAGGGTTAACTGATGGAATTTATATGTGTTTAATAAGTGGTTTTTAAGGATTCCATACAGATAAGGTTCTACTCCTTGTTCTACGTCAATCTGGGTGCGGGTTTCCCACAATCTCATGAATGAATATTGTACGGCATCCTCTGCCATTTCTTTTGATTTCAGATAACGCAATGCCAGTAGAAAGAATTGCCGGTGACACTTTACGTATATTTTAGAAAAGGCAGAATGACTACCATTGATAAGTAATAAAACTATTTCTTTGTTTATCTTTTCCATTTCTAAATTTATTGAAGTATTCTGATTGAATATGGCTACGAAGTTAAACAAAAAATCTAATATTCTTTATGCCGGTATTGAATTTGTGTATGAGCCGGTTATCCGGTATGCCAACTTTTCATCGCAGTTTTATATACATTGCATTTGAGTTACATTATCTGTTAAAAGACCTCAAAGAAACTACCTTGCGTCACTTTTTATTTGTTTCTTTGCACCAAATTCGGGTGAAGTGCGGTCTTGTGACTCAATGCCGCACTTAATTTATGGCAATAATCAATGAATAAACTCTCTATAAATGCTTGTCCGCTATGCGGTGGCACGCACTTGAAGCGTGTCATGACTTGTACGGATTTCTATGCATCGGGTGAACGGTTCGATGTGATGTCCTGCGAAGATTGCGGATTTACTTTCACGCAGGATGTTCCTGTAGAAGCAGAGATAGGGCGTTATTATGAAACTCCCGATTACATTTCCCATTCCGATACGAAAAAAGGCGCAATGAATGCCATTTACCATCAGGTGCGTAAGTACATGTTGGGCAAGAAAGCGCGTCTGGTAGCCAAGGAATCCCATCGTAAAAGAGGACGTCTGCTCGATATGGGTACGGGGACAGGCTATTTTGCCGCGACGATGGAACAACGCGGATGGAAAGTAGAAGCTATCGAAAAAAATGCCCAGGCACGTGTGTTTGCCAAAGAGCACTTCGGACTGGAAGTGAAAGGAGAGAAAGCCTTGCAGGAGTTTGAGCCCGGCTCGTTCGATGTGGTTACTTTATGGCATGTGATGGAGCATCTGGAGCATCTGGATGAAACGTGGGAATGTCTTCGCGGGCTTTTGTCCGATAGAGGTGTGCTTATCGTAGCTGTACCTAATTGCTCTTCTTACGATGCCGGTAAATATGGTGAGTATTGGGCAGCGTATGACGTACCCCGTCATCTGTGGCACTTCACCCCGGTCACTATACAGCAACTTGCTTCCAAGCACGGATTTATCATGGCAGCGCGTCATCCGATGCCGTTTGATGCTTTTTATGTATCGATGTTGAGCGAGAAGCATCGGGGAAGTTCGTTTCCGTTTGTGAAAGGAATGTGTACCGGAGCGGTAGCATGGTTCAGTGCGTTAGGTAAGAAAGAACGTAGCAGTTCGATGATTTATGTATTTAGAAAGAAACGCTGATGAAGAATAAAAACAAAAATAATTCAGTCTCCTATTTCGACATGCAATTCATAACGTCGAGCATCAGTACGACGTTGGTATTGTTGCTGTTGGGGCTTGTCGTGTTTTTTGTTCTGGCGGCGCACAATCTTTCCATCTATGTCCGGGAGAATATTAATTTCTCCGTTCTTATCAGCGATGATATGAAAGAGGCCGATATTTTGAAATTACAGAAAAGACTGGATAAAGAACCGTTTGTGAAGCAGACGGAATATATTTCTAAAAAACAGGCTCTCAAAGAGCAGACCGAAGCAATGGGAACCGATCCGGAGGAGTTTTTAGGATACAATCCTTTTACGGCTTCCATTGAAATCAAATTGCATTCCGATTATGCCAATTCCGACAGTATCGCCAAGATAGAGAAGCTGATAAAGAAAAACACCAATATTCAGGAGGTGCTTTATCAACGTGAACTGATCGATCTGGTGAATGAAAATATCCGGAACATAAGCTTGGTGCTCCTGACTTTGGCAGTGGTGCTCACGCTTATTTCTTTTGCTTTGATAAATAATACGATACGCTTGGCTATTTACTCCAAACGCTTTCTTATTCATACCATGAAGTTGGTGGGAGCCAGTTGGGGTTTTATCCGCCGTCCGTTTTTGCGGCGGAATATATGGAGCGGTGTGCTGGCCGGTATTATGGCCGATGCAATTCTGATGGGAACAGCGTATTGGCTGGTTTCTTATGAACCCGAACTGATTCGTGTGATAACGCCCGAGGTGATGTTGCTGGTATCCGGTTCTGTTCTGGTATTTGGTATTATTATTACATTCCTGTGTGCTTACCTGTCCATCAATAAATATCTGAGGATGAAGGCAAGCACCCTGTATTACATATAGTCTGAATATGCAACATAATATAAACATTGTAATTTCAATCGTAAATTGTAAATCGTTAAATCGTAAATAACATCATGGCTGACAAACAGAAATTTGCTTTTGATAAAACTAACTTTATATTACTCGCCATCGGAATGGCGGTAGTAATTATCGGTTTTATCCTGATGACGGGACCTTCTTCTACGGAGACCGTTTTCGAACCGGATATTTTTAGTGTGAGAAGAATTAAAGTAGCGCCGGTCGTTTGTTTCTTCGGCTTTATTTTTATGATATATGCAGTATTGCGCAAACCCAAAACTAAAATAGAAGAATAAGAATGGAATGGTTTGAAGCTCTTATCCTCGGTCTCATTCAAGGACTGACGGAGTATTTACCTGTGAGTAGTAGTGGTCATCTGGCTATTGGCTCTGCTTTGTTCGACATCAAGGGAGAAGATAATCTGGCTTTCACGATTGTGGTGCACGTGGCTACTGTGTTCAGTACTCTTGTGATCCTTTGGAAAGAGATCGACTGGATTTTTCGTGGATTGTTCAAGTTCGAAATGAATGCCGAAACCCGTTATGTGATAAATATCCTGATTTCGATGATTCCTATCGGGATTGTAGGCGTGTTTTTTAAGGATTATGTAGAGGCTATATTTGGCTCGGGGTTGTTGATTGTGGGTTGTTGTTTGCTTGTAACGGCTCTTCTGCTTACGTTTTCTTATTATGCGAAACCCCGCCCGAAAGAGAATATATCCATGAAGGATGCCTTTATCATTGGTCTGGCTCAGGCATGTGCCGTGCTTCCGGGACTTTCCCGTTCGGGCTCGACGATTGCTACCGGCCTTTTATTGGGTGATAATAAAGCGAAATTGGCACAATTCTCTTTCTTGATGGTGATCCCTCCCATTTTGGGCGAAGCTTTGCTGGATGGGATGAAGATGATGAAAGGTGAAGCTGTGGCAGGGGATATTCCTGCTCTTTCATTGATCGTGGGTTTTATTGCCGCTTTTGTTTCCGGTTGCCTGGCCTGTAAGTGGATGATCAATATTGTGAAGAAAGGGAAGCTGATTTACTTTGCCATTTATTGTGCCATAGCAGGTACGGCTACATTGGTATTGAGTCTTTTGAATTAAAAAGCATTAGAGCTTTTTCTTACGAAAAAGTAATCTCAATCGTAAATCGTAAATTGTCAAATCGTAAATAAATAAGCAAGCATTTGAACTTTAAAGAAGGAGAAGTACTTTTTTTCAATAAGCCTCTCGGCTGGACGTCGTTCAAAGTGGTAGGTCATGCACGTTATCACATTTGTCGGAGGATGAAAGTAAAGAAGTTGAAAGTCGGTCATGCCGGTACGTTGGATCCGTTAGCCACAGGGGTAATGATTGTCTGTACCGGTAAGGCGACCAAAAGAATAGAAGAGTTTCAGTATCATACCAAGGAGTATATTGCTACCATACAATTGGGTGCCACTACTCCATCGTACGATCTGGAACATGAGATAGATGCCACCTACCCGACGGAGCATATCACTCGCGAAATGGTAGAAGAAACATTGAAGCAGTTTTTGGGAGAGATACATCAGGTTCCTCCTGTGTTCTCAGCTTGTAAAGTAGATGGTAAGCGGGCTTACGATCTGGCACGCAAGGGAGAAGAGGTGGAGTTGAAGCCGAAGCTGCTTGTGATCGATGAGCTTGAATTGCTGGAATGTGATCTGGTGAAGATGGAAATAAAGATACGGGTGGTTTGCAGCAAAGGTACTTATATCCGCGCTCTTGCCCGTGACATCGGAGAGGCGCTCCATAGTGGTGCTCATCTCACAGGATTAGTACGTACCCGTGTGGGGGAAGTAAAATTAGAGGATTGCCTTGATCCCTTGACGTTTGCCGAGTGGATAGACCGGCAAGAGATTGAAATAACAGAAGATAATTAACGTAAAGAAGAATAGATATGAAACTGTCACAATTTAAATTTAAGTTACCAGAAGACAAAATTGCTTTGCATCCGACGAAGTACAGAGATGAGTCGCGTCTGATGGTGCTCCATCGTAAGACGGGGAAGATAGAACACAAGATGTTTAAGGATATCTTGAATTATTTTGATGATAAGGATGTGTTTATCTTCAATGACACGAAGGTGTTTCCGGCACGCTTGTACGGTAATAAGGAAAAGACCGGTGCACGTATCGAAGTTTTTCTGTTGCGCGAGTTGAATGAAGAGCTCCGTTTGTGGGATGTGCTGGTAGACCCTGCCCGTAAGATCCGTATCGGCAATAAGCTCTATTTCGGTGATGACGATTCGATGGTGGCTGAGGTGATCGATAATACCACTTCGCGTGGCCGTACCTTGCGTTTCCTTTATGACGGCCCTCATGACGAGTTTAAAAAAGCTCTTTATGCATTGGGTGAAACGCCCCTGCCGCATTCTATTATCAACCGTCCGGTGGAAGAAGAAGATGCTGTGCGTTTCCAGTCTATTTTTGCTAAGAACGAAGGAGCGGTTACTGCTCCTACCGCCAGCTTGCACTTTAGCCGTGAGCTGATGAAGCGTATGGAAATTAAGGGTATTGATTTTGCTTATATTACGCTGCATGCCGGTTTGGGCAACTTCCGTGATATCGATGTAGAAGACCTTACGAAACATAAGATGGATTCGGAGCAGATGTTTGTGACCGAAGAGGCGGTAAAGACTGTAAACCGTGCCAAGGACCTCGGAAAGAATGTTTGTGCCGTGGGTACTACTGTGATGCGCGCCATCGAAAGTACGGTCAGCACAGACGGTCATCTGAAAGAGTTTGAAGGTTGGACGAATAAGTTCATCTTCCCTCCGTATGAGTTTACGGTAGCCAATGCCATGATATCCAACTTCCACATGCCGTTATCCACCTTGCTGATGATTGTAGCTGCTTTCGGCGGGTATGATCAGGTGATGGATGCTTATCATGTAGCGTTGAAAGAAGGGTATCGTTTCGGTACGTATGGAGATGCGATGTTGATTATTGACTGATCACTATTTTTATGGTTTATTTGGGGCTTGGCACCAATTTAGGTGATAAAGAGCAGAATCTCCGGATGTCTGTAAAAAAAATAGAAGAGCGGATAGGGAATGTTGTTTCTCTTTCCGCTTTTTATGCAACTGCTCCTTGGGGTTTCTCTTCTGAGAATAGTTTTCTGAATGCGGCAGTTTGTGTAGAAACGACTCTTTTGCCTTTGCAGGTACTTGAGGAAACTCAGAGGATAGAGCGGGAATTAGGGCGGACTGAGAAATCGGTAAACGGCCTGTATGCCGATCGTTTGATAGATATCGACTTGTTATTGTATGACGATAGGGTGATGGACGCAGAGGGTCTTATCCTCCCCCACCCTTTGATGACCGAACGTCGTTTTGTAATGGAACCTTTATCGGAAATTGCTCCCGATGTGGTACATCCGGTATTGCACAAAACAATGAAAGAACTTTTTATTTCTTCTTTCTCTCCGCAATAAATTGCGGCAGGTAAGCAATGCATCCTATTAAGGCTCCATACAGATATTGTGCATTGATAGGCAAACGACATAATAGATTCCTATTCTCACTTTGATATATACTAATTTCATATCAAGTTAATTTAAAAAAACTGCTCATAGATTTTTATGGAAAGTAATAAGCATAATTCCACACAAGATCATTTATGTGTTTTGGAGCCCATTTATTTATTGTCTGGCCGGACACATGTGTTTGTATGTAGTATAAAATCGTTGTCATTATAAACTTTCTCCCCTCCACAGTGGATGTATATCCTATTTCATAATTGCTTGCGGGAAGTAGACCGCATTCGGGGGAGGGACGGTCGAAAACACGAAAATCGGCATCACTTTGAAAATGAATGGTCGTTGTTACCCATACGCGCCTAAATAAATATAATACATAAGGTTCCACTCCTAAAATTTTAGCAACTTCGGGAGCAAATATAGTTTTTTCTACAGGTCCTTGTTCAAACGATGCGTAACCATGACAAGAATCTTCAAATAAATGTCCTTTGGGTAGTATTGATGCCGTTATGATAGTTGTTGTGGAATCCGAGATAATATTTAAATTATCGAATGCATTTATTTGGTCTAAAGAGTTGGATAAAGTCATATCTATATTTGTGTTTATAGAAGAATTAACATCATCAATTATATCACTTGTACACGAGTAAAACATGCTTGTACCTAATAAAAATATAATAAATAAAATCTTCATCATAATAAGGTGATTCTTAGAAATTAGAAAATAATTCGATAGTATCTTGCTGCTGTCGAGAGAGGTGAGATAATTATACTAAATTGGCTTAATCCAATGTTAATATGGAATAATTGAATTCATACCCCTTATGATTGAAAAAGAAAGGATATTTTATACTAAGATATGTAGTTGTATGATTGACATCTTCATATAATATAGTCAGAAGATTTGTAAGCATAAGAAACTGTGTTCCTGATGAATTTGTATATGATTCATATCCTCTAGCGCTATAGCCATTTCTTTTTGACGGTCTTAGACCACATAGAGGAGATTCCAATTGAGCTACTATGTCAGATGGTCCAAGGTTTACAAATGGTTCAATATATCTCCACTCGCATATATATGTTTTATTTGAACTGATATCCAACTCAGAGCCAGTTACCGCATTTATTTCATTTACTAGACTTGCGCTGAATTTTGCTTTGAATTGACTGTTGGCTATAGGATAACTGGTAGCTTCATATATGGTATAATCTTTAACAGTTGCTCGTGTTGAAACGTTATGGGTATTTGCTTTTGCCTTTTTCCAACCCTTGTGCTCTAATTCAAAAGCTTTCGCTTGGGATACTTTTTCTAACAATGCATTAATGTCATCCATGTTATCAATGAAAAAAACTGTCGTGTCAAGATTTAACTCTATTTTCATCCGTATATCATCCGAAACAAGTTCACCTTTTGCCATAGGAGTATCAATTTTGGTTGGGTCAAATTCGTTGTCACATGATGTTAATCCCGTACATATTATAATTGTCACTATTAAAGCTTCTTTGATGTCTCTTTTCATGTTTTTAATCATTAGTTAGTAAGTAATAATTCCACTGCAAATCTTCAGGTAAACACGGTACATATTTATTAAGTTGAGCACCGTTATATATGCTAAGCACATAGAAGATATGAGTTCTCAATATGGTTGGATTTCCTTCATCAAGAATCCTATAACCTCTATTTAAAAAATCGGTAATTTCTTGATAGTCATCACTCATAACAGGGGTCATTCCACATTTAGGAGATGTTTTCCCTCGATAGAATCTTGCACCATTAGTATTGATGTCTTTTTCTACAAATAGCCAATTATATACGTAAGTGGTATACGGTACTAGTCCAATAGCGTCAGCAAATACAGGTTCAAACATTGTAATCATATACCTGCTTTCGGTTATTCTTGTATAACCTATTGCTGTGTAATCTTGTAATTTATATGGTATAATATCATCTGAAGATTGTTGAATAGGTTCTTCAAATTTTATTCCACTTAGTTCATAAAGTTCTTTAAAACTACCTACGATCGGTATAGGACTACTGGATTCCACAGATGTAGAATGTTTTTTAATGTTGTCATCCTCATTGGCACACGAAAATAACATAATACCTGAAATTAATAATAATAATTGTTTTTTCATATGGTCTTTTTTTTGAGTTAATTTATTAAGTTGATTTGATATGTGTTTATATCTAATATACTACCCGTCGGTGGCAATTCGTCATTATATATAGAATGGAAAGTGAACATCGTATCAATAATTTGATTACCGTTATTGTAACCTTGTATTCTGATTTTTAATATTTTCCTCTCTTCTTCTCTTGCAATTATATCAATACCGAAAGTCACTATTTCAAGTTCATTTTTTGATTTATCAAAAAATAAAAAGTTAATTTCTTTCTCGCCCGACTCAAAATCGGTGTTCCTCAACTGACATGCGTTTCCTAGTTTATTGTATTCTCCATCATATAATATGGATGTACCGGATGATGTGCTCATTGTAACACCGAATAAGTCGAAATTCTCAAAATCATTATATGTGGAGATTTTGATTTTACATAAATTCGGTATTTCTAAACTTTTAGTGTCTTGTTTACATGAAGTCATAGACCAAAGAAGTAAATATAGTATTGATAAAATATTTAATATTTTCATAATTAAACTGCGTGTTCAAATGAAAAATCGAAATGATATAAAGCAGTAGGTAGATAATTACTGTTAGTAGGCAGACATGGATATATTTTGTCTAATCAATTGTGGATATAAAATTCTCCTTCTAATATACCTTGTGGAGAAATAATTTCAATTATATATTTTCCTGGTTTATTTTTGGGTAGTTCAATAGAGAGTGTATCATTAGTTTTAGCATCCATATTTTGTTGATAAATAACTTCTCTATCTATGCTTAGAATTTCAATCGTGGCATTTTCTAATGGTTCGTTAATTTTGCTAACAAGCCACCTTTCCAAGCCATTTCTACTTCGACACTTTCAGAGGTTAATTGTCCTTTACCTGTGAGGATGATTACTTTTGTCGGCACTTTTGGCTGAGCATGCATTAGCATATTTACATTTACAACTAATGCAATAATAATAAAAATAATTTTTTTCATTTTTTGTTATTATAATTGTTTATGGTGCAAATGTAGAATGAAATTTAAATGGTTACAATTAAAAAGTGTGCGAAGTCTGTTCTGCGTAATTATCACATTATCAGTAATGTATAAATATAAAATGTGCTAAACCTATTATTTGTTTTTTTCTTTTGTGGAAAAAATGTATTCAAATAGTTCTATGGAGCAAAAAGATTCTATTAATCTTTTCTTTATTCGGGCTTTTTGTGAGCGAATAGCATCACTTGTGACACCACGAATAAATGAGCATTCTTTGGTGGTAAATTGAGCTAAAGCTAAACAACACAAAAGGCAGTCGTCTTCCGGCATGTTAGTGAATGCTTGCAAATATTGAACGAATGTATGATATCTTTTATTTATTACGTCTAAGAGTTTTTTTTGTTCTTTAGTTGTTAACAATGAAGGGTCTTTTCTGAAATGTATTTTCATTTCATTATAGAGTTGTGACTTCATGAAATCTTCACTGCACTCGATTGCATGTATTTTTATGTCATTAACAATTCTGTTTTGTATTAACGACAATTTTTGTGTTGCTTCGGTTTGGGAGAGCTTGATTGCTTGTCTTTCTTTTTCCTTGGCATATATAGCCAATTTTCGTTGTAACTCGTTTGTTTCTTCAGTATACTTCTTTATTTCTTTTTCTTTGGCTCTTTCATGATTTTTGAGTTTTATTTTGTGGGTGGATATTGTTATTAGGAATGTGATAGATGAAAGAAATAAAATAAAGCCCAGTCCCACTATTAAATTATTATTTTTCTTCTTGATGATGTTATCAGTGAGATAATTATTCTCTGCTGATTGAATTAGGTCTGGGTGATTGGCTTCTTCTATCGAATCTCGAATTGTTGTAAAATGGCTAAGATAATATGCAGAATCCGGTTTATTCAATAGGCTTGAAAGTTTATAGAGCATATAATAGCAACCGGTTCGGGTGTTAAGGTTATCACACTGGGTTCCAATGGTGTAATAATAGAGTGCAGAATCATATTTCTGCATTTGATACATAATATCAGCTCTTGCGAAACTATTAATATACTTGCTTGTACTATCCATTGTTATATTCAATGCTCGGGAGTTATGTTCTAATGCTTTTTTAAACTGTTTTAGTTCAAAATAGGCATTAGAGATATTATTGTGAATACGAACGACTTCTTCTTTGTCATTTATTGACTTGGATAGTAGTAAAGCTTGAGATAAGTAAATCAATCCTGAATCGGGTTTGGAGTTGTATGTATAACTTTTCCCGATACCTCTTAGGGATTTGGATTTATTTGTTTTATCAGATGATAACTGGGTGTATTTTAGTCCTAATTTATATGCTGAAAGAGATTTATTAAATAAATAATGTGATAAATATAAGTCTCCTAACTGATTATAAATTATTCCGGTTAACTCTATGTCCTTTTGAGTGGCAGATTGTTTTATGGCTCTTTGATACATAATTACCGCAGAATCGGGCAGCATTCTTTTTTCCATTTTCTTTCCTTGTTCAAACAGTGTGATAGCTGACTCTTTATCCATGTGACAAGAAAATAAAGTGACTGATATTAAAGTGCTTATAATACACTTTGCAATTGGTTCGCCAATTCTGTTCATGATTTTTGTATCTTATAGTTTTTATTTGTGTGTGGGTTATTCGTCTTATTGAGTGCGTCTAATACTACCTTTAGATTAATGTTTGCAAAAACAATGAAAGAACTTTTTACTTCTTCTTTCTCTCCGCAATAAATTGCGGCAGGTAAGCAATGCATCCTATTAAGGCTCCATACAGATAGTGTAGTTCTGTAAAAGGCTTGTGCATCGACAGGCAAACGACATAATAGATTCCTATCGTCACCCCGATGTATATCAGCAGAGTTATTACTCTTTTCAGTCTCTTCTTCATACAAAAATGATGTTAATGTGCAGCAAAGTTAGTAATTAATCAGAAATAATCTCTACCTTTGTCTTCCGAAATGAAATGTGGAAAGATTTGAGTAGCTTGCAACCACAGAAAAAAATGCTAAAACAACATTCCTTTCTGTGTCTTTTGGCGTCTCTACTCATCTTATCCCTGTTTCATAAATCATAATTTATAAATCATAATTCTAATTATGGGATATTTATTCACATCCGAATCGGTGTCTGAAGGACACCCCGACAAAGTGGCCGATCAAATATCGGACGCTGTGCTTGACAAACTGTTGGCTTACGACCCCAGTTCGAAAGTAGCTTGCGAATAGCTTCGTTTTCATTCTTTAATTATTCATTCTTTAATTTAGAAGTATGGGATATTTATTCACATCCGAATCGGTGTCAGAAGGACACCCCGACAAAGTGGCCGATCAAATATCGGACGCTGTACTTGACAAACTGTTGGCATTTGATCCCAGTTCGAAAGTAGCTTGCGAAACCTTAGTAACTACCGGACAGGTGGTACTTGCGGGAGAAGTGAAAACCAGTGCTTACATTGATTTACAGCTTGTTGCACGCGAAGTAATCAAGAAAATCGGTTATACCAAAGGCGAGTACATGTTCGAAAGTAACTCGTGTGGTGTATTCTCTGCCATCCATGAGCAGAGTGCCGATATCAACCGTGGTGTAGAACGCGAAGACCCGATGAATCAGGGGGCGGGCGACCAGGGAATGATGTTTGGTTATGCTACGAATGAAACAGAAAATTACATGCCTCTTTCTCTTGATTTGGCACACCGTATCTTGTTGGTACTGGCAGATATCCGTCGCGAAGGAAAGGAGATGACTTACCTGCGTCCTGATGCTAAGAGTCAGGTGACTATTGAATATAACGATAATGGCAAACCCGTACGTATCGATACGATTGTGGTGTCTACTCAACATGATGACTTTATACAGCCGGCAGATGATTCTGTGGAAGCTCAATTGAAGGCTGATGAGGAGATGCTTGCGATCATCCGCAAAGATGTAATCGAGATTTTGATGCCCCGGGTGATCGCTTCCATTCATCATGCCGATGTGCTGGCATTGTTTAATGATCGTATCATTTATCACGTAAATCCGACGGGCAAGTTCGTGATTGTCGGTCCTCACGGTGATACCGGTCTTACCGGGCGTAAGATTATCGTAGATACTTATGGCGGTAAAGGTGCGCACGGTGGTGGTGCCTTCTCCGGAAAAGACCCCAGCAAAGTGGACCGTAGCGCTGCTTATGCAGCCCGCCATATTGCCAAGAATCTGGTGGCTGCCGGTGTAGCCGACGAGATCCTTGTACAGGTGTCTTATGCGATTGGCGTAGCCCGTCCGATCAATATTTATGTCGATACTTACGGACGTAGCCATGTGAAGATGAGCGATGGCGAAATAGCCAAAAAGATTGACGAATTGTTCGACCTTCGCCCGAAGGCTATCGAAGAACGTCTGAAGCTGCGTAATCCGATTTATAGTGAAACAGCAGCTTATGGCCATATGGGACGCGAACCGCGTGTCGTTACCAAAACTTTCACTTCCCGTTATCAACCTTCCAAGACTGTTGAAGTAGAGCTCTTCACTTGGGAGAAACTGGATTATGTAGATAAGGTGAAAACCGCTTTCGGTTTGTAATCAGCGTAGCTTTACAGCTATTTATTATAGAGAGCCGTCCTCCCGTGCATCATGCAACGAGAGGCGGCTTTCTTCTTTTTGTAAATTGGATATGTAATTGTTGTTTGATTGTTCTTGTGTTCAGCAGTATAGTGTCTGCTAAACTATTGTAATATAGTATATGTCTGAATGGATATATGTATCTGGGGCAGAATTTGTGTAGTGTACTGAATAAGTTGACACTTTCTAAATCAAAAAAAAGTATGTCAACCAAAAGAAAACCTCACAGAAAGTTTACAGAATTGG
>NZ_HF991118.1:116374-117844 GCF_000432295.1 Bacteroides sp. CAG:189 | reverse complement strand
GCCCCCTCTCCCACGGAGAGGGCTGGGGAGAGGCCTCCCACGGTTCTTACCGCCCCTAATCACCGTTTCCGGCACTTGCAAGGACGGTGCTCAGCGTGTCCATGCCTCCGTCTGGTCGTCCCACACCGCCCATGAGTTAGGGCGTGGCGGTGCATCGGCCGGAATGGGGCGTCCCATGTAAGTGCGCTGCTCTCCGGCCAGCGTCTCGTAGCGGTAGGGATCGTTTTCTTCTCCGGCATCGGCCGTAATTTGCAGTTGCTTCACCGCCTGCCGCCCTTCATCGGATTTCATCCAGTACATGAACCGCCGTTTGGCATCGCTCAGTCCGGTCACCGTGTGCTCTTCGCCCCGCAGACGGAGAAAGGCGGTAAACGACGGGAGCAGTTGCGGCAGATCGGCGGCGAACTCCACTCCCCGCCCCGACAGGCGTGCCATGTCTTCGCACCACACCTGTTCGGAGGGCAAAAGGGCGATGGCTTCATCCATCGAAAGAACTCCCCTCACACGCTCTCTTGTGAGAGAGTTATTTTCTTGTTCTTCTCTTCTCTGCTCTTCTTTACGCGCGTTATGCAGGAAACGGGAGTTGATTATCAGCGCATTATCCTCCAAGCTCCCCCCGAGTTCCTTCGACATCTCGTCACGTTTGCTCAAGAAATTCTCCATTCTTTTTATCAATCCGACAGAAAAAAACATGCCGTTTTCTTCCGAAAAAAGATCATAGTTTTCGATAACGCGAACCACCACCGTTTTTTGCGTGTACCCCAATCTTGACACCAAGCCTGCGGTCTCGGTGACAGGCAGGCTAAAATCTGTCTGCAGCCGCAACAGTTCAATCAAAAGCCAATAGACGCCATATCCTCTCGCCCCTTCTTTTTGGAGAAGTTTTGCTAATTTCGGGTTGGTAGCCGAAGGGGCGTCGTGCTTGAAATAAAAATTCTGCTTCATAAATATATTTTTTAATGACGGACACAAATATCCGGCAGCAAAGCTCGGAAGTTGTTTTCATATATCTGTTACGGTTTTTAGTAACAAATATTTCCTTTTTATTTTGTCACTTTGCACGGTTATTTAAAAAGTGAAATCATTATGAAGAAAAAAAAACTTAAAAAAAGAATCATTTACCAGAGTGATACCGACATGATACGTCGGACAGTTCAGGAAATCAGCCGGATAGCAGGAAGAAACCTTTTGCTCTACCGGTGTCACTGCCATCTCACCCAACGGGAAGTCTACTATCAGACCGGAATCAATTACCCTTTGATCTCCAATTATGAAAAAGAGATAAAAAACATGTGCGTCTACTCGTTCCTGATCACTTTTTATCGGGATACGTGCAGGTATCTCGAGATAGGCGATCCGGAAGGGATCGTACAAATTTCGAACAAGTTGCTGGAGATACTGTTTTGAGGCCTCTCCCCAGCCCTCTCCGTGGGAAAAGCCTCTCCCCAGCCCTCTCCGTGAGAGAGGGAG
>NZ_HF991118.1:110776-116286 GCF_000432295.1 Bacteroides sp. CAG:189 | reverse complement strand
ATATTAGTGACCGATTAATTAATAAACAGGAGTATCTCCCTACTCCCTCTCCTACGGAGAGGGCCGGGGAGAGGCCCTCTGGGGAGAGGCCCCATTATTTATCAATAATCCGCTAATCCGTACCGGTTTCTTTGAATTTATCGATTATTATGCTTAAATTTGCCTTTATTATAAAAGGCTGTTTTGCTTCTTAATTCCGGAATGAGGGAGGTTATGGATTAAGAAAAAAGACAAACTCCGATTTTTTATTCCATTAAAAACGAATTTCAAGAGAAACCCATCTATATGAAAGTGTTAATTGTATTCAGAGAAGACGACACAGACAATCTCTTCGTCCCTGTACTCTGCGAAGCCATCCGCAAGCAGGGCATCGACGTGCATTGTTCCGACCGGGATTTCTGGGAAAAGGATGAACCTTATGACATCATCCATTTTCAATGGCCCGAAGAGGCGGTGGGATGGAACTGTACGGACATCTCCGTGATAGACCGTCTGCGGCAGCGCATACGCCACTTCAAAGACGGCGGGAGCAAGATCGTCTATACAAGGCACAACGCCTGTCCGCACTACAATGCCAATCCGGTCATCCGGCAGGCATACGGGCTCATCGAATCGTGCAGCGACGTAGTGGTGCATATGGGGCGATACAGCAAGGAGGAATTTGGAAAGGCGCATCCCGGCAGCCGGAATGTCATCATCCCCCACCATATCTACGAAAACACCTACAACGAAAGCATCTCACGCGAAGAAGCCCGCAGGCACTTAGGACTTCCGGCCGATAAAATGATCATCACCGCCTTCGGAAAATTCCGCAACCGCGAAGAGATCCGCATGGTGCTGGACGCCTTCTCCGCCTTGCGGAATAAAAGAAAGTTCCTGCTGGCCCCCCGGATGTTCCCGTTTGCCAAACATCCCGGGCAGCGCAATCCGCTGAAAAGGCTCCTTTCGCTGGCCGGCTACTACCTTGTACCGGCTCTGCTCCGCCTGAGAAACATCCGGGCAGGCGCCAACGGCGAACTGATCGACAACGACGAGCTCCCCTACTACATCGCCGCGTCGGACGTGATATTCGTGCAGAGGAAACGGATACTGAACTCGGGCAACGTCCCTTTAGCTTTCCTGTTCCGGAAAGTGGTGGCAGGCCCGGACAACGGGAATGTGGGCGAACTGCTGCGCGAGACCGGAAACCCGGTCTTCTCTCCCGACGACAACGCCGGCATCGTACGTGCGCTGGAACAGGCCGGACGGCTGGCGGAACAGGGCAAGGGAGAAGAGAATTACCGCTACGCCCGGCAGCATATGAATCTCGAGGTGGTGGCAAACGCATATATCGACGCTTATGGCAAGTAATCTCAAGCAACAGCTCTTTTCCGGTGTCTTCTACACCGCGCTCGCCAAGTATAGCGGCATCGTCATCTCCCTCGTCGTGGCCGGAGTACTGGCCCGCCTGCTCACGCCCGACGACTTCGGCATCGTAGCCATCGCCACGGTCATCATCGCCTTTTTCAGCATCTTCACCGACATGGGCATCTCGCCCGCCATCGTGCAGAACAAGGCATTGACGGAGAAAGACCTGTCGGACATCTTCTCCTTCACCCTCTGGATGGGCGCCGGCCTTTCGGTGCTTTTCTTCGCCGCCTCGTGGCCCATTGCCGCCTATTACGAGAGCCCCATCCTGCGCACCCTGTGCCAACTGCTCTGCGTGAACCTCTTTTTCGCTTCGGCCACCATCGTGCCCAACGCCCTGTTTTTCAAGAACAAGGAGTTCAAGTTCATCGCCCTCCGCAGCTTCGCCGTGCAGGTGGCCAGCGGCACGGCCGCCGTCATAGCCGCCTTGAACGGCGCGGGACTGTATGCGCTGATCATCAGCCCGATCCTCTCCAGCATCCTCCTTTTCATCATCTCGCTGAAACGCTACCCGCAACACCCCGCGATGACGCTCGGATGGGGCGCCCTCCGCAAGATATTCTCCTACTCCGCCTACCAGTTCCTTTTCAACGTCATCAACTACTTCAGCCGCAACCTCGACAAGCTGCTGATAGGCAAGTACATGGGCATGTCGGAATTGGGATATTACGAGAAGTCATACCGCCTGATGATGCTGCCGTTGCAGAACATCACCCAAGTCGTCACCCCGGTGATGCACCCCATATTCAGCGATTACCAGAACGACCTGAACCGGCTTGCCTCGGCCTACGAACGCATCCTGCGCCTGCTCGCCTTCATCGGGATACCGCTCAGCGTGCTGCTGTTCTTCACGGCCGAAGAGGTGACGCTGATCATCTTCGGTCAGCAATGGCTGCCGTCCGTGCCGGTGTTCCGCATACTCACGCTCTCGGTCGGCGTACAGATCATCCTCTCCTCCTCCGGAAGCATCTTCCAGGCTGCCGGAGACACGCGCAGCCTGTTCGTCTGCGGGGTATTCTCGTCCGTGCTCAATGTGACGGGGATGCTGCTCGGCATCTTCTGGTTCGGCACGCTGGAAGCCGTGGCATGGTGCATCGTCACCACGTTCTGCATCAACTTCATCCAGTGCTACTGGCAGATGTACCGCGTGACGCTCCGGCGAAGCATGTGGACACTGCTGCGCCAGTTCACATCGCCCATCATTGCAGGCATGCTCATAGCGGCCGCCCTCATCCCGCTACATTACTTGACAAACAACGGGAATATTTTTCTCACGTTTATATTGAAAAGTATCGTAAGTTTCACTATCTTTGGGATTTATATACAAATCACGCGCGAGTATGACCTGATGGGAAAGATACAAAAAATAGCGCACAAACGAAAAAAGTAAAATAACTAAAGAAATCCTTAAAGCAAACAATGAAATTATTATTTCTTATCTTTCACGGATTTGACGAAGCAAACGGTATCAGCAAAAAAATCCGATACCAGACAAAAGCACTGCGCGAATGCGGGGCGGACGTACGGATGTGTTATTACCAGATCACAGACGACGGCAACCGGCGTTGGATGGTAAACGATGAAGTGATAGCCGATCTCGGATCGGGAAAGATGGCAAAGGCCAAAAAAAGGTTTTTCTTTCGTCCCATCTGCGAGTATGCGCAACGCGAAGGCATCGAGCTGGTATACATCCGGTCTTTTCACAACGCCAATCCTTTCACAATCAACCTGATAAAAGAACTTAAACGGCAAGTGAGGCATGTGGTCATGGAAATTCCCACGTATCCTTATGACCAGGAGTACGCCAGCACCGGAATGAAGCTGAAACTCTACATCGACCGCCTGTTCCGCAAAAAACTGGCGAAGCAACTGGACGCAATCGTTACCTTTTCAGCAGCAAAAACCATTTTCGGCATTCCGGCCATACGCATTTCCAACGGCATCGACTTCGATGCCGTGCCACTCAAGCAGCACATGAACGACACTTCGGACGAACTGCATCTGATAGGGGTGGCCGAAGTGCATTATTGGCACGGATTCGACCGCCTGGTGCGCGGACTGGCCGCCTACTACGACCGCGGACGATCCTACAAAGTGTATTTCCACATCGTAGGCGAACTGACGGGCGAACGCGAACGGAAAGAAATACTGCCCCTCATCCGTGAACACGGGCTGGAACCCTACGTCATTCTGCACGGAGCCCGGCATGGCCTCGAATTGGACGAGCTCTTCGAACATGCCGATTTCGGGATAGGCAGCCTGGGCCGCCACCGGAGCGGCATCACCCACATCAAAACATTGAAAAACCGTGAATATGCCGCACGCGGGCTTGCGTTCGCCTATTCGGAAACCGATGAGGACTTTGACGACAAGGCATACGTGATGAAAATTCCGGCGGACGAGACAGCAGTGGACATCGACGGCATAGTGGCCTTCTGCCGGTCGCTGCCGATGACCGGCCGGGAGATACGCGACAGCATCGGAAATCTGTCGTGGAAGTGCCAGATGCAGAAAGTATTGTGCGAAGTAGTGCCGTGCACGAAGACGCCGGCACTGCCTGTTCCACCTCAAAACATCAGAAAAATATGATACCCAAACGAATACACCTCTGCTGGCTGAGCGGCGACCCTTATCCTCAGAAGATACAAAAATGTATCGACAGTTGGAAAATCCATCTGCCGGACTATGAAATCATGCTATGGGACTTGAAACGGTTCGACATCGCGCAAGTGCCCTGGGTAGAGCAGGCCTTTCGGGTCAAGAAGTATGCTTTTGCCGCAGACTACATCCGCCTGTACGCCCTCTACAACTACGGCGGCATTTATCTGGACTCGGACGTGGAAGTCTTGAAGAGCTTCGATCCGTTGCTGGATCTCCCCTACTTCGTCGGTGCGGAAAACGCAGGCACGATCGAAGCCGCCATAATCGGGGCCGAAAAGGGATGCGACTGGATAAAGGCCTGTCTGGACTACTATAAAGGAAGAAATTTCATACAGGAAAACGGACAGATGGATATCCGCATGCTGCCGGAAATCATGAACGAAACCATCCAGCGCTTCAAGCCGGTGGTCAATCTGACGGATAGCAACATCGACGCACTGAAGGGTCTGGATATGGAAAAAGCCGTATATGTGCTGCCCAACGATTTTTTCTCTCCGAAGATATTCGACTCCAGAGAGGTGATCGTCACCGGCAACACCTATGCCATCCATCACTATCAGAATTCCTGGTTCTCACACCAGGCGTTCATTTACTACCGCACGAGAACCTTCTTTATAAAGCTATTCGGATACAATTGTATCCGGCGCATCGAGAAACTGATTCTAAAAAGATAACCTCAAAAAGCAGAATATGAAGAAATGGTACAGCAAATATCTGCAAGTCTACGGGAAACCCTTCTCCTATGCACCGGCAGCAGTCGTCGAAGAAGTACGCGGCAAACTGGCCGGATTGCAGTCCGAACAGCCACTGGTCACCGTATCCCTGATCGGATACAATGAAGAACGGCATCTGCTGGCCTGCCTGTGGTCGCTGAGCGAGATGCAGTGCCGCTATCCGGTAGAAATCATCGGGGTAGACAACGAATCGAAAGACCGCACGGCCGAGATATACCGGGCCACCGGAGTGCCTTATTACACGGAAACGCGGCACAGCTGCGGTTTCGCACGCCTGTGCGGGTTGAACCATGCAAGGGGAAAATACCACATCAACATAGATTCGGATACCCTGTATCCGCCCCGCTACGTAGAAACGATGGTGGAAGCCCTCGAACGTCCCGGTATCGTGGCCGTCAGCTCACTGTGGAGCTACATCCCCGACAAGGAGCACTCATGGCTGGGACTGAAATTCTATGAATTCGCCCGTGACACGCACCTGTGGCTGCAAGCATTCAAGCGTCCGGAACTGAGCGTGCGCGGACTGGTGTTTGCTTATCGTACCGATCTGGCGCAGAAAACGGGTATCCGCACGGATATCATCCGTGGCGAAGACGGCTCATTGGCACTGGAATTGAAAAAGTATGGAAAGATCGCTTTCGTACGCAAACGCCGGGCACGCGCAGTGACGGGATATGGCACGGTGGGCACTGACGGAACCCTGCTGAA
>NZ_HF991118.1:110091-110738 GCF_000432295.1 Bacteroides sp. CAG:189 | reverse complement strand
AGCTTTAAAGTACGCGTAGCCGGAGCGATGAAAAACATCGCCGGATTGTTTACTCAAAAAGAAAAATATGAGGATGAGGATTCCAACTTGATAAAATAACCGGTAAAACTCATAAAGTATGAAAAGAAGAACACCATACGACAGAGATAATTTGCACATAAAAAAGAGAGACTGGGTATTGGAAGTCGGTCCGGGACACAACCCGTCTCATCGCGCCAACGTTGTAACTGAAAAGTTTACAGACCAGAATTATCACCGATGTGGAGATATGAAGATCTATCCACACCAGATATTTGCCAATGCGGATGGTGAAAACTTACCGTTCAAAGACAAAGAGTTCGATTATGTCATCTGCAACCAAGTGTTGGAACATGTAGAGAATCCCGAAAAATTTATCAGCGAACAATGCCGGGTAGCATCCCGGGGATACATGGAAACTCCCAGCCTGTTGGGGGAATTTCTATTTCCGAAGAAATCGCACCGATGGATTATACTGGATATAGACAACAAACTCGTACTCTTTGAGAAAAGCAAAATGCCCGACCATTATGAAAATAACTATGGTGAGCTATTCCTGAATTACCTGCCTTACCAATCGTTGATATACAAGCTGCTCTGGTTTACCGAAGGAGACCTGATGCTGAACC
>NZ_HF991118.1:93415-110067 GCF_000432295.1 Bacteroides sp. CAG:189 | reverse complement strand
TGAACCGGTACGAATGGGAAGAAAAAATCGATTTCATCGTAAACCCGACGGATGAATACTATCTGCGTTTTTTTACCAAGCCGTGGAACAAAGAGATGGTAAGGAAACTATACCCGCCACGTAGTCCTTTTAAGGAATTACACAAGACCTTTGCTGCGTTATGGTATATCATGTGGACCAAATTCAGGCACAAATTCTTTGAACGCCACCAACCTATACTTTTAAGCGAATATATGAAAAATAAATAAAGCTAC
The DNA here is from genome assembly GCF_000432295.1 of Bacteroides sp. CAG:189. Taxonomy (NCBI): domain Bacteria; kingdom Pseudomonadati; phylum Bacteroidota; class Bacteroidia; order Bacteroidales; family Bacteroidaceae; genus Bacteroides; species Bacteroides sp. CAG:189. The sequence continues at coordinate 109,813 of NZ_HF991118.1, read as the reverse complement.
AAATATGAACCATAAACTGATATTTTATTGTATCTGTATGTTGCTGTTCACCTCCTGCATAAAACAAATCAACTTGTATACCGGAGATGATGAACAACATGAAGGCGGCAATAATGACGATGACAAGGAAAAGCCTCAGGAACAGACCTATCTTTACCCTTTCGGCAACGAAGTGCAGGGAGATATCACAGCCGGCATCTTCATAAAGGTAAAGGATGCCCCACAAGTTCCACTGGAAGCCGGTATGCCTTGTTTGAAATACAACAAGCCGCTTCTGCTGCTGTTGGTGCAGGACGACTGCAAGCAATCGGCCTACTGCCGCACGTGGGCCGCCATCAACGGAAAGCCGGTATCCAATTCCGACCCGTATCCCACCCCCACCGTTCAGGAACCGGATAAAACGGCACAACTATATTACAACTCCGCCCATCTGAGAAAAGGAGACCTTCCACCCAATGTACTCCCTGCCCGCACTTTGGGAAGCACTGACGGAACGGGGAAAGAGGTCAGGTTCGCATTCACCACCACCCTGTCCGCAGAAGAAGAGTGGATGGACCAAGACGTGGATGTGAATCCCGGATACGAGAAGGATTATTACCGCTTTTTCATGAAAAGAGGGCTGAACTGGGACGAAATAAAAGAGATGCTGAACTACGGTGTCGGAATCGCCTTTCATGATGTAATGGCCGAAAACGTAAACGACGTGGAGGAAATCAAACAGCATTACGGCATAGCGCAAAGCAAAATACAGGAACAACTGGCAGGGAGAAAATGCAAGATGCTGGCCCGCCCTAATGGAAACGACACCTATATAGATGCCGCCCTGCAATATGAAGATATCCGAACCATGGCAACCGAATCGAACGGAGAAGACTTATACCCGTTCAGAGCAATAGAGAGCCTGGACAAAGTGGCGCTCAACAGATCGTTCGAAGAGGTACAGGAAAACATAAAAGACGAAATACGGCAGCAACGAAGAGCACCCGAGAGGAACCGCAAAGCCGTCCATATAGGCGTGCACAACACCGACAATGACTGGATAAAGTTGCTCGAATGGATCAACGATAACTACGGGAAAGACGGTGACGACTCCGTCTGGTTCCCCTCACAGGAAGAGTATTACGAATACAATTATTATCGCACGTACGGAAATGTGAAAGTCGAACAGACTGACGAACATACCATCAAGCTGACCGTACACTTGCCAATCGGGGAATGCTTCTATTACCCTTCGGTCACCGTCAATCTGAGCGGTCTGAAAAAAGAAGATATCGTCTCCGTCGAAACGGATGATGCCGTCAGCGGGCTTTCCTACAATAACTTCGAAGAAGGAATCATGCTGAACATCGACTGCCGGAAACATTTGGCAGAACATGCCACCCACTTTGTAGAACAATACGAGAAAGACCGAAGCAATGCCTCCAACAAAGCGGATGCCCTCTACTTCGTGGGGATGCTGAAAGACTCGGAAAGAAAAACCGCATTACTCAACAGAATACAATAAAAATAATTACCCGGCAGAATAATATAATGAAACAGATATGCCATGAATACAAAAAATATATACCATGAATAATTCCCTTTGGATCGAAATCATCTTTTGGACAGCCCTTTTCATCGTGTTCTACACCTATTTAGGCTATGGCATCGTGCTCTGCCTGCTCGTCAAGCTCAAAGAGCTTTTCGTGAAGCCCGTGAGACGCGTGCTGCCGGCAGCAGACCGGGATCTGCCCGAAGTGACCCTTTTCATCACCGCCTTCAACGAAGCGGACATCGTAGACGAAAAGATGGCGAACTCCCTCGAACTGGACTATCCCGAGGAGAAACTGCACATCGTGTGGGTGACGGATGGCAGCGACGACGGCACGAACGAGCGTCTGCGCACCCGTTGGGAAGGGAAAGCCACCGTCTTCTTCCAACCCGAACGGCAGGGAAAAACCGCCGCCATGAACCGGGGGATGAAACTGGTGGATACCCCTATCGTCGTGTTCACCGACGCCAACACGATGGTGAACCGGCAGGCGGTCCGCGAAATCGTGCTCGCCTTTGAAGATCCGCGCGTAGGCTGCGTGGCCGGAGAAAAACGCATTGCCGTACAGGCAAAAGACAATGCCGCCTCCGGAGGAGAAGGCATCTACTGGAAATACGAATCCACCCTGAAAGCGCTCGATGCACGGCTGTACTCCGCCGTAGGAGCTGCGGGAGAATTGTTTGCCGTGCGCCGGGAGCTGTTTGCAGAAATGGAACGCGACACGCTGCTGGACGATTTCGTACTGTCGCTGCGCATCGCCATGCAAGGATACATCACCGCCTACTGCACGGAAGCATATGCCATCGAAAGCGGTTCGGCAGACATGCGCGAAGAAGAAAAACGGAAAGTACGCATCGCCGCCGGCGGACTGCAATCCATCTGGCGGCTACGCCCCCTGCTGAACCCGTTCCGCTACGGAATACTGAGCTTCCAGTACGTATCCCATCGGGTGCTGAGATGGTCCGTCACCCCCTTCCTGCTGTTCCTGCTGCTGCCGCTCAACGCGCTGCTCCTGCTGATGAAGGGGCTTGCAGGTGATTCCTGCACCTTGTACGGTGTCCTGTTGGTACTTCAAATCCTGTTCTACGTCCTCGGCCTGTGGGGTTACTATCTGTCTACCAAACAGATAAAGAACAAGCTCCTGTTCATCCCCTACTACTTCCTCTTCATGAACGTCAACGTACTGAAAGGAATCGGCTACCTGAAGAAAAAACGCGGAACAGGCGTGTGGGAAAAAGCCAAAAGAAGTTCCGAATCATGATTCATAAGTCATAAATCATAAGTCATAAATCCTATAAATCTATACACACATGAACAGAATATTGCATCATCCGCAAAACGCCCGGAGAATTCTCCGGATAACGGCCGATACAATGCTATTGGTCTCTCAGGAAGGCGTTTGCATAGACATCGACACACACAGCGATCTTTGGTTTTTGAAGGAGGAGCTCCTACTGGGAAAGAACGTATTCGACCTGTTGCCCCTGCACACGCGGGAGAAGCTGGTACCGACTTTCCGGAGCGTGGTCGATGAACAAAAAACCGTCAGCCGGAATTACAGGCTGGAGCTGCCGGACGGCACCTATTATTTCAAGTGCATCATGCATCCGTATGACGACATGGTGCTATGCCAATACCGGGACATCACTGCACGGAGCAACGTCAAGCTGCAACTGGAACGCACAAACCGCGAGCTGAAAGCCATCCAGAAAGCAGCGCAGATCGGCCGGTGGAAATATGCCAGCAATGAACGCATCTTCTACTATCAAGGCTATACCGATATCCTCTGTTCCGAAGAATTGCAGTCCATCCCCATCGACCGCTATTGTGAGCTGGTGGTGGAAGAAGACAAGGCCGTGTTTGCCCAATGGCTCGAGAACAACGAACGGCAACCCGACGAGAATGGCGCAAGCTACCGCATCAGCCACAAAGGCAGCATCTATTACCTGCAAATCCAGACCTGCGTCCGGGAGGAACAGCCCGACGGCACGTACTATATAGAAGGCTATATACAGAACGTGACGGACATACAACGCCACCGGAATGACATCAACACCCTCACACATGCCATCGACAATGCCAAAGAGAGCATATTTGCCGCCCGCGAAGACGGTACGCTGATATTTACCAACAGGCTGTTCCGGCAGAACCACAGGATACAGGGCGACCGCGAACTCAGTTCCTATAAGATTTACGAGTTGGCAGGAGACATGTCCGGCTCGAATGCCTGGCAACGCAGATGTGAACAGACGAAAGAGAAAAACTACACCGACTTCATCGCCTATCATCCGGTGCCGGACAATACGGAAATACAAGCTTTTGAAGGGACGATGTATCATGTCACCAGTGATGAGGGCGAGGTCAGTTATTGGTCGTTCACGCATGACATTACGGAACGCCTGCGCTACGAGTCGCAGATCAAACGGCTGAACCGGATCATGGACACCACGATGAAGAATCTCCCGGCAGGCATCGTTGTGAAAGATATCAATAACGACTTCCGCTACGTATACCGCAACCGGGAAGCATATAATCAGGAAGCATATAACCGGAAAACACCTGATCAGGAAGCACCCGATCAAGGATCATGCAGCCGGGAAATATTCAATCAGGAAGCATCCGATCAGGAAGTCAGCACGGAAAATGCCATCGGCAAAAACGATTTCGATTATTATCCGCCGGAACTGGCCGAACAGAAACGGAAAGAGGACATGGAAATTGCAGCCACCGGAACAGGCAAACACTGGATATTGGAAGGCAAAGACGAAAACGGCAACCTCCTCATTCTGGACAAACAGAAGATAAAGGTAGACAGCAAAGACTTCTCACCGGTCATCATCAGCATCGAATGGGACATCACCCAACTGGAACTGATGAAACGCGAACTGCAGGCCTCCAAGGAGAAAGCAGAAACATCGGACAAGCAGAAATCGGCTTTCCTTGCCAACATGAGCCATGAGATACGTACTCCGTTGAATGCCATCGTAGGTTTCTCCCGCATCATCGCCGAAAGCGAAGATGCCGACGAGAGGAAAGCATACTACGAAATCGTAGACGCCAACAACGAACGGTTACTGCAACTCATCAACGAGATACTCGACCTGTCGAAAATCGAATCGGGCATCGTGGAGTTCTCCTCCGGCCCCGTGAAGCTGCACAAGCTCTGCAAAGAGATATACGATGCACACATATTCCGTACACCGGACGGAGTGGAACTGATCTATGAACCATCGGACGAGATACTTGTTATCGATTCGGACAAGAACCGCATCTTCCAGGTGATTTCCAACCTGATAGGAAACGCCTTTAAATTCACCAAAGAAGGGAGCATCAGCTACGGATACCGGCGGGGGGGCGAACGGATCGTTTTCTACCGGCGGGAGGGCGAACGGATCGTTTTCCATGTGACGGACACCGGCACGGGCATTGCCCCCGACAAGGTGGGAAAGGTCTTCGAACGTTTCATGAAGCTGAACAGCACCGCACAAGGCACGGGGTTGGGGCTTTCCATCTGCAAAACGATCATCGAACGGCTGGGTGGCGGGATCTCCGTAACCTCGGAGCCGGGCAAGGGAAGCACATTCAGCTTTTGGCTACCGGCAAAGGAGGTAGAGAATCCGGAAGATACCTGTCCGGAGCTATTTGCCGATGCCCCGCCCGCAAACCCGGAGAACGGCAATCCGGGAGGTGCCAATTCGGGAGGTGTCAATTCGGGAGGTGTCAAGCCTACCCTCCTCATCGCCGAGGATACAGACAGCAATTACGAACTGCTGCATGCCATTCTCGGAAAGATGTATAACTTGGTACGTGCCCGGGATGGCATGGAAGCCGTTACCTTATTCGATGAAATCAAACCGGATCTGATTCTGATGGATATCAAAATGCCGAATCTGAATGGCTTGGAAGCTACGAAAATCATCCGCGAACTTTCTCCGGAAGTGCCTATCATCATGCAGAGTGCATTCGCCTACGAATACGACCGGAACGCCGCCAAGGATGCCGGTTGCAATGAATTCATAACGAAGCCGATAGCGCAGGACAAGCTGAAGATGATAGTGAAAAGGCTGCTTTATTCAGTTAAAAGCCTTGTCCAGTTGAAAGTTGAGAGTTGAAAGTTGAAAGTTACTATGCAGCATGGCAGTATTTGTTCAGTTGAAAGCCTTGTTCAGTTGAAAATTGAGAGTTGAAAGTTGAAAGTTACTATGCAGCGTGGCAGTATTTATTCAGTTGAAAATTAGGAGTTGAAAGCTGCCATGCAATATGACAGTATTATTTAGTTAAAAATTAAGAATTAAGTAACGAACATAAAACTTCCCCTCCCTTCGGGGAGGGGGCAGGGGGAGAGGCCCATGGGAAAAAAAGCCGTATCAAAACTATTTTATCACCTATCCATCTTATCAACCTTCCTATTGGCAGGTATTACCCTTGCCGGAGCTTTCTCCGGCCAACTGTCTCCTGCCGGACACATCCGCTTTGCCTTTATCGGCTTGGCATTGCCCGTATTGCTGCTGATCAACTTCGCAGCACTCATCTATTGGGCTATACGGCTACGTGTCTGGCTGCTCATCCCCCTCATCGCCATCTTAGGCAATTGGGGATATCTGAGCCGGGTCATCCGGTTCTCTTCTCCGCCCCCCTCCCTCGCGGCATTCACCATCGCCACTTACAACGTAGATGCCTTTAATGGAGATCAGACCGGATATTCCTGCAAAGAAATAGCCCGGTATATGGAAGAACAGCACGCAGATATTCTCTGCATGCAGGAGTTCGGCAGCAATCGCGAATTCAATGTAGATAGTGTGAAAAAAGCCTTTTCCACATGGCCTTATTACTCTATTCCCCAAGCTCCCGCCGGAACACCGATCCTGCAACTCGCCGTATTCAGCAAGTATCCCATACTCAGCCAGCAACTCATCACATACCCCGACAGTAAAAACTGTAGCATGTGGTGCGACATCGACATCAACGGAAAACGTATCCGGATATTCAACAATCACCTCCAGACAACCGAAGTAAGCAGCAACAAACGGACGCTGGAAAAGGAACTTAAAAAAGACAATACCACCGGAACCGAACATGCCATCCTCAAACTCACCGACGGACTGGAAGAGAACTTCGTGAAACGTGCCGCCCAAGCAGAGCATATGCACAAACTGATAACCGCCTCCCCCCACCCCACACTGGTGTGTGGCGACTTCAACTCCCTGCCCTCGTCATATACCTACCACACCATGAAAGGCAACCGTCTGAAAGATGGTTTCCAAACCTGCGGCCACGGTTACATGTACACCTTCCGCTATTTCAAGAGACTGCTCAGAATCGACTATATCTTCCACAGCGAGGAGCTGGAAGGACTGGATTACTTCTCTCCGGAGCTGGATTACAGCGATCACAATCCGGTGGTAATGCGGATGAGATAAATCCGTTTTTTCTATTCGGATTTTGAAGCATTTGGCAACACTTACCTACAATAAAAAGAGCCATATCATTACTCGTAAATAGAGTTTGATATGGCACTTTTATATTTATCAGTTACAATCTATAACTTTTCCGAAGACTTTTGGATTTTGTCTCCTCTTCTTTTTTGCACTATGGCATCCCCGATTTATTCACCTACATAAATGTTATCGAGTTGCACAGTAGAAGTCTCATTCTTTGTCTTATCACCCAGATACTGGAAAGCAATATAGACAGTCTGTCCTACATAGCTGTCCATTTTGTAGGAACCTACATCGGTAAACTTACTGTATCCGACTTCATTCTTCGGGAAAGTGAAATTCTCGGTAATTTCAGTCCAAGTGGCGCTCTTCAAAGCCTCCGCATTGTCTTCACCGGAGAAATTGGAAGAAACGTAAACATGTAATGCCTCATGCATCCAATAAGCGGATACCATATCGAAGTTCAGAATATAATTGCTCTTGATCTCCAACGCAGGAGTGATCATCCACGCATCAAGCACACCTGTAACAGTAGAACCGTAGGCCGAACACTGAATATAATTGTTACCGCTATATGACTTATCCAGCCAGAAAGAACCTCCTTCAAGCGTGATATTCAGCCAACCTTCGATCATGGTCTTATCATTATCGGTGACCTTACGGTCATCAAATGTCATGTTCAGAGCTGCTTTGGGAACAGTACGTACATAGACCCATTCGCTTCCGTTGTACTCATATTCATCGGTCATTTCTACAGCAGCAGAAGTCGATTCCCAGCCGGTAGCCGCTTTTTGGAACTCTGCAGCAGCATATTTAGTGTCGGATAGTTTATATGCAACTGCTTTAATGGTTCCGGAGGTAGCATAAGGATAAGTCAGTGACAAATAAACAGGGATATAAGTTCCGGCCGTACCACTTGTCAGGAAGTCCTCTCCCATTGCATCATAATCAGAAGGTTGCAATGCTGTTACATCGGTATACATCTTCCAAGCAGACTCGGTATACTTGTAAAATGCCGTCACGTTCTTGTAAGCAACCGGTTGCTGTTCGGCATCTTTCACAACTACATTGTCAATACGGATCGTCGTAGTAGCGCCGGTTTCACTGTCACCTACATATTTCATGGCAACATAAATCTTTTTGCCTGCATATTTATCCAAAGCGAGGTCTTTCACAGGAACTATATCTCCACTATTGGTTGCCGATTTTGCAAATTCACCGAGTTCGGAGGTTACATCCTCCCAATTGGCACTTCCGATATCTTCTTTGGTAAATCCGGTCAGATCGGTAGAGATCAAAACACTTAACCGACCACCGGCGTCCACATAATTAGCCTGCAATACATCCATGGAGAGAACCATTCCCGATTTCACAGAAATCGGTGCAGCCGTAACCAACCAAGATTCCAATGCTCCGGCTTTATGGTTAAAGGCAGAATTCTGAATATAATGGTTTTTATTATAATCTTTAGTCTGCCATTTGTAAGAACCTACAACCGCTACATTTTCCCATTTAGTCAGCGTATTCGTTTCGAAATCATCCGAAAAAGCAGGTTGGCTACCATCTTCGTCAGCCTGGTTATAATTCACCACGAGCAATGCGTTTTCTGCCGGAGTCTCGATTGCATTTTTCAGGATGCCGGGCAAATAAGTGGCGGCAGGCTTTGACGGAGAAAAATAGTTGATAGATGAACCTTCTCCCCATGCTTCAACATAGTCATTGGACGTTAACGTATATACATTGGCATCCGATACCGCCAGTACATATTCGGGCACATCGTTGATGTATTTATAGTTCACCATTGCTTTTGAGCCCTTGTCACAGGTGTAATATTTATCCTGCAACCAAGCAGGCAATACAGACTTGGCAGGATTGGCAGATGTGAATGCACTTCCCTGATAGTCGGCCACATATTCTTGCACGTTAGTTATCTGGCTTTCTTCCTCCAACCCCGGAAAATCCGGTTCATGATCACAAGCACCTAATGCTAATATGCCAGTAGTAAATATACTTAAATATAATATCTTTTTCATACTTCGTTATCTTTCAGATTTTTATTAAAACTTAACCCTCATGCTCATCATCCATGTACGGCCGAATCCATAAAACACGGTAGCATCATTCCAATCGTGGCCACCGGTCTTGGCACCGTTGTCCAAAGCTCTTGTAATATATGCTTCGTTGAACAGGTTATTACAGTTTGCTCTCCAAACTGCATCAACATTACCAATCTTGAAGCTGTAACTAATGTTTGCATCGAATGTATAAGCAGCCGGAATACGCCAAGGTTGAACCAAGTCAACAACCGGATTATTCTTATTGGCTTTAATTGCCTGAGAAGCAATGTCATAATCAGCATACTGACGACCACTAAAACGCCCGTCGACACCCAAACGAAGTCCCTTCATCAACTCATAGTTCACACCCAAAGCGGCTGTTGTCTGCTCGGAGTTACTAACTTTAATACCTTTCATATTCGTTTGATAAACGGCCTGTTCCGGAGAACCGATTTCCACTACATTATTATTATAGTCTAATGCCTGTCCACTCTTGTCATAGATACGTCCTGTTACACCGTTCTTGCTCCATGTCCAGTCGCCGATAGAAAACATACCGTTGATGAAGAGACCGCGTACTGGTTTATAAACAAATTCAAGTTCGATACCCTGATGGAGAGCACCTACACCATTCATAATCAAATAAGGACTTTCCTGTGCGCCAGAGAGTGTTTTCTGTATGGAACGGTCGTCCCATGCCGTACGGTAAAGATTCACGTTCACGTTCAGTACACTTGATACAAAACCATAACCCAGTTCATAAGAAAGAACTTTTTCATTTTTAGTATCTGGATTCAAAGCATTACTGGTCTGTGAGTTCAAGAAAATACCTCCTGAATAAAAAGGAGTACGAGAGAAATAACCGATGTTAGCAAATACGTTATGGTGTTCAGTGATATTGTAGTTGATACCTCCCTTTACACCAAATCCAAATTTGGATATTACATCCGATTTCTCATCATTTACATAGAAATGCCCGTAACGTTGGTTGGTAGTGACATTGGCATTAGCCGAAACAACAGCCGACAGTTTGTCATTGGAATATTCTACTTGTCCAAAAACACCATATTGTCCGATGTAGCTGTCAAAGTTACGGTATACGATGTCACCGATGTATAAACGTTGTTGCTGCCATGCAATATCGTTTTTTCTATAAGGAACTTTGGCACGGTCTGGATCAATCACGTAGCTACCACCCATCAAATCATCGATTTTAGCTTTGTGCATACCCTTGTAATAACGGAGATCGATACCAGCCTGAAGATCCAAGTTATCTGTTAGTTTGTTATTATATGTAGAAAGTAAACCTACCCAAATGTGATTGTTCATATTCTTAGCAATGGCTGCCAAACTACCATTGGCAGCTTCGGCATTCGCCTGTTTCAAAGCACCATAATCAAAAGTACCATCATCTCTCCGATAAGTAGTGTTAGGAACACCATCGCTTGCTCCGTACAATGCGGAATAAGAAGAACCGACTCCACGGTAACCATAACCGTTACCGATAGAAGTATACAAAGTAGAGGAAAGGCTTGATTTATAATTGATATCCCAGATGTGATTTAATGAAATCTGAGGTTTGTGATAATAATTACGATTCGTACCATAATATTCTCTTCCTGCATCATCGAAACCATAAGTTGCATTATAACGATATCCGGCTCCGATGCCTACTTTTTTTTGTTTTTCCCATTCGGCGATCGTCAGTTTGTCATAACGTTTATAGTGATTCTGAGGTGCTCCGGTAGCAGTCAAAGAAATAGAATGGTTGTCGCCTATTCTTTTCGCTACGTTTATAAACCATGAATAAGATTCATAAGCAGTACCGTAAACATATCCGTCTCCCCAATCTCTGGAACCTAAAATAGAAAACGCCCAACCCTTATCCGTCATACCGGAAGAGATATTAAAGGATATCTTATTTCTGCCATCGTTACCGATACCGTAATATACACCTCCTCCTCTCTTTGTTTCCAGCGAATTGGTAAGGACATTGATAGAACCACCGACAGAAGGAGTTGAAAGTTTTGAAGCTCCCATACCTCTCTGAACCTGCATCGAACGAGTCACATCCGATAATCCTTGCCAGTTAGACCAGTAAATACCTCCCCATTCCATATCGTTCATAGGCACACCGTTTATCATCACTGCTACATTAGCTGCTGCAAAACCGCGAAGAGTAATTTCCGAATCTCCATAACCACCGCCTACTTTAGAGGCCGTCACACTCGGAGTTGATTTCAAAATCTCCGGAAACTCCTGGTTACCCAGCTTTTCCTCAATAAACACTGGATCGATAGTGGAAACCGCTACCGGAGTTTTACGGGCTACAGCGATAGAAGAGGTAATGGTGACGTCATTCAATGTTACTGCATCGACGGTCATTTTGATCGTACCCCAATTAACCGTCCCGGATTGAGTAATTTTCTTTTTGTACTCTTTGTAACCTAAATACTTGATAACCAAAGTCTCATTCTGGCCGACTTTTTGTGTAAAGTAACCATCCAAGTCTGTAACACTACCTTGGGTAGTTCCTGCAACAGTCACAGCCGCACCAATCAATGGCTCACCGGTTTCTGCATCCACGACTTGACCTTTCACTGTAGTCTGGGCAAAAGCCGTAGCAGCAGAGCATACTGTCAGTATTGCAACCAGCAGAAAATGAATTAGATGTCTTCTCATAATTCTGTTTGTTAGTTAATAGATTTTATTAATTAATAATGTTTTGAAGCGCAAATATAATTAATAAGATTTAGAACTACATTACATTTCCATTTCAAATTTTAAGGATGATCAACATTTTATTGCATTCTAAAACAAAAAAAGCCCCGCAGACAATCTGCAGGGCTTTCTATTTAAAACTGAACGAGTTAGAAATCTATCAAACTGACATCGATATCAATCATTCATTAGCTTTCTATAACGTACACGCTTAGGCTCTTCATTTCCGAGACGTTTCATCTTGTTTTCTTCATATTCAGAATAAGAACCTTCAAAATAGAATACATTGGAATCGCCCTCGAAAGCAAGGATGTGGGTACAGATACGGTCGAGAAACCAACGGTCGTGCGAAATGACCACGGCGCATCCGGCAAAATCCTCCAGACCTTCTTCGAGTGCACGAAGCGTATTCACGTCGATATCATTGGTAGGCTCATCGAGAAGCAGCACATTGCCCTCTTCTTTCAATGCAATAGCCAGGTGCAAACGGTTACGTTCACCGCCGGAAAGCATTCCGCAGAGCTTTTCCTGATCGGCACCGGAGAAATTGAAACGTGAAAGATAAGCACGTGCATTGATATCACGCCCACCCATGCGAATCAGTTCGTTACCTCCGGAAATTACCTGATAAACAGTCTTGTTGGGATCGATATCCTTATGCTGCTGGTCTACATAGGCCACCTTTACAGTCTCTCCTACCTCAAATTCTCCTTTATCCACCGTCTCAAGTCCCATGATAAGCCGGAAAAGGGTAGTCTTACCGGCACCGTTAGGACCGATCACCCCGACAATGCCATTGGGAGGAAGCATAAAGTTGAGATCATCGAAAAGCAACTTCTCACCATAAGCCTTGGCTACATGTTTAGCTTCAATAACCTTGTTTCCTAAACGGGGACCATTCGGAATGAAAATTTCAAGTTTCTCTTCTTTCTCTTTCACATCCTCGTTCAACAGTTTGTCATAAGAGTTCAGACGAGCTTTACCTTTGGCCTGACGAGCCTTAGGAGCCATACGCACCCACTCCAGCTCACGTTCAAGAGTCTTACGGCGTTTGCTGGCAGTTTTCTCTTCCATTTCCATGCGTTTGGTCTTCTGGTCCAGCCAGCTGGAATAATTTCCTTTCCAGGGGATACCTTCGCCACGATCCAACTCCAGAATCCATCCGGCTACATGATCGAGGAAATAGCGGTCGTGCGTTACGGCGATTACCGTACCCTCATACTGTTGGAGATGTTGTTCGAGCCAGTCGATAGACTCCGCATCCAAGTGGTTGGTAGGCTCATCGAGAAGGAGTATATCCGGTTTTTGAAGCAACAAACGACAAAGAGCCACGCGACGGCGTTCACCCCCTGAAAGGTTTTCCACCAACTGGTCTTCGGGCGGACAACGGAGTGCATCCATCGCACGCTCCAGTTTACTGTCAAGATTCCATGCATCCGTAGCATCGATAATATCCTGCAATTCTCCCTGGCGCGCAAAGAGTTGGTCCATTTTATCTTGATCCTCATAATATTCGGGTAAGCCGAATTTCTGATTTATTTCTTCATATTCATTCAGAGCGTCTACAATAGGCTGTACTCCTTCCATTACGATTTCCTTCACGGTCTTCGTATTATCCAAATGAGGTTCCTGAGCCAGATAGCCTACCGAATATCCCGGTGAAAAGACCACCTCACCCTGATATGATTTTTCCAGTCCTGCAATAATCTTCAACAAAGTAGATTTACCCGAACCATTCAAACCGATGATACCGATCTTTGCCCCATAAAAAAAGGAAAGGTAAATGTTCTTCAGCACTTGCTTGTTATTCTGGAAGGATTTACTCACTCCCACCATTGAGAAAATAATCTTTTTATCGTCTACTGTTGCCATACAATATAATAATGTAAAATGTAATTTTGGGCAAATGTACACAAAATCTTCGATATTCATATCCGTCCCACTAAAAACAAAGTATTCTTCCCTACCCTCAAAGCATTCTTCTCCCCTCTCTCATCCACATTAACATCTTTAACAGTTCATCTTAAAAGACATTCCTCTCATTTGCAACAATCTATACTTTTATGGTATAATAATCTATACTATTGCATAGTAATAATCTATATTTAACACTCCATTAAGTATATACTTTTAATATCACGGTATAACGACCAATATAAGATGCTATAAATAAACATTTTATATTCAATTCTTATCATTTCCCGTCCAACCATAATCCTAAAAGTGCTTTTGCATCCAATCTGCTTAACTTGCTATTTCAACAACTATAAAATGAATGTATTGTCATAGCTATTCTAAAAAACATTCAAATTATTTTGGTATTTATAAAAAACTATCTATCTTTGCACCCGCAATCAGGAAATAACTGATTTGCAATAAGGATTGATTCAGTAGCTCAGCAGGTAGAGCACAACACTTTTAATGTTGGGGTCCTGGGTTCGAGCCCCAGCTGGATCACTGAAAATTAGAGAGTTACATAATAGTAGCTCTCTTTTTTTATACCTAAATTATGCTGGTTTACACGGGGAAATGTAAAAACGGATCAACGTAAAAACCTGAGGGATTTTCGAATTTACAAAAGTTAATCCCCAAGATTTCAAACTGAACCGAATTCAATCCCCTTGTATCCGTTTAAATTACATGCCGAAACGGGATGTATCTACCTCTTTTATTTCCTTTTTCTTATATCCGCCAAAACGAAAACTGAAATGCACCGTAAAAGCCCGGGAATAAGCAGCACTATTCATATCCAGATACTGTCCTTTGAAACGGACTTTTGTTTTGGGCATTCCTTCATTAAAAATGTCGTTACAGCGTGCCGACAAACTTATTTTATCATTGGCAAAATTCCATTTTACCCCAGCAGTAAGATCGAAAACGGTCCCTATATCAAATGTTCCTTGTATAGCAGGAGTCTGCACATTGCCAATTAACTCGAAAGAGAGGTTTTTATTGATTTTAAACGCGTTGTCCAACGAACTACTGAAGAGCCATTTTCTCCGGTCAAAGGGAATGTCAAAGAAGTTATCGCAACGTTGATGCATTTGCATCCCGGTCATAGTCAAACGGGAATCAAGCCAATTTCCCGCTTTGAAAGGAAGGATAAGGTTCACACCCCACAACTGCATGTAATTCCAATTCGTATTTTTGTAGATCAAGGCCAGTCTCTCCGTAGATTGGTACGGAGCTTGGACAAAATAGTCTGACGTATGCATAAAAAACAAATTGAAGATGTATTTTTGCTTCAAGATATAACTCCCATTTAAATTATAAGCTGTCATCGGCTTCAACCCCGGTGTCCCCCACAACTCCGTATATCCGTTGAGATAACTCACTGAAGACTGCATATCCCAATAACTCGGATAGGTTTTATCCGTAGACAATGAGAGTTGGAATATATGCTTCGGAGTTTTAAGATAAGTCAATGATGCTTGCGGATAAACAGCCCATTTATGATAATTACCAATAGTATAATATTCCCCCGTAGCAGATATGGAAAAGGAAGTTCCCGATGCATAATTCCGGCCTAATGAAACATAAAAACCGGCGGTCTGTTCTTTCAGGTCGGAATAAGTATCTTGCGTATGGATATCACCGGTCACCTGACTGTAAGTCTGAAAATCCCGGTCTTTCGCAAACCGGTAAGACACTCCATATCCCAAATTCCATTCTTTAGATAGCTGATGTTTTTGATCTGCATAAACAGAATACCGCTCAATCCTTTGCCCACCGACCATAGAGAAACGGCTCAGATCGCCATCCGTATAATCGGCCAACAGACTCTGATTGTTATTGGAAATATAACGGGTGTAATCACCACCGATATCAAGCCCAAAGCCCGAATGGTATTGCAACATGATGTTATTCATATGAGTATCAATATATTTGTCTACATTACTGGTCTGATAATTACCATTTGTCCGGCTATTGTTGTATTGGTCGGGAGTGTAGCTGCCGGTATATGCTATATTGATATTATTCTTATCGTCAAAGTTGTATTCAAATGCAGTTCTAAGATTATGATTCCAATATTTACTGCGCAATTGTTCGTTTTGTGTGATATCATATAGTTCGCCTTTCAATGTATGCCGGGAATATAGATCTATATATTCCATGTTTTTCACATTATTTGCCCCATACAATACGTCAAAAGCCATTTTAGGTGTCGATAAGCGAAAATTTCCTTTCATATTGCCACTGTTGAAGTACTTGTTCTTGTAGTCAGCGCTTATTTCCCCTTGAAAAGCGTAATCATTCGAGCGCTTTAAAACAACATTGACAACTGCGCCCCGTACATGATATTCGGGAGGGGCGCTGTACATTACTTCCACTTTCTCTACGCGGTTTATCGGAGTATTCCGCAAAAGGGTTTCAAGTTGCCCGGCATCCATCGTTGTAGGCTTCCCATTCAAGATTACAGTCAGACTTCCTGCTCCCGCCAAAGTCAATGTTCCCCTATCCTCTTGTATTCCCGGTAATCTCGTCAATGCTTCATAGGCATTATTCACCACATGGCTTTCTGCGAGAGCCGTAAGATTATATCCTAAACGCCCATCTTCCACTTTTACAAGAGGCCGTTCCGCTTTTACTACAACTTCATTTAAAGCATAATCTTTGGGCTGAAGCTGAATGATCCCCACACTCTTTCCCT
>NZ_HF991118.1:87260-93383 GCF_000432295.1 Bacteroides sp. CAG:189 | reverse complement strand
GTTATCTGTTTCGTTTGATATAAAAGATGCTGTATAATTAGTCGATATTCCTCCGGCTGGCTATTTAAAAGAAATGTGCCGTCGGCATTGGATATGGATGCACCTACATAGATAGAATCCATCGTTTGCAACACGATAGTTGCACCGTCTACCGGCTGTTGGCTGTCATCTGTAATTTTACCACTGATTGTCTGCCCCCAAACAACTGCCTGAAAATTATCTAAAACTATATACCCTATTATACACAAAATAATTCTGCTTAATCTCATATCCGCTCAGTTAAGTATTCAATATTTTCATCCAAAGCTATAGATTGGTGATGTGTTCTCAAATTTTAGCACAAATATTCGCACAAATATATATTGCATATCCATATATGTCGTGAATTATGCAAAAATAGGAAAGACAATTGCCAATTAAAAGCAATTGCAAAAATAAAACCTCAATAATCACCACTCTTTAAGTAATTTTCGGTTAAGATTATATTAATTATCAATATGCATAGTAGACAGCATGCGAAAGTACCCATTCTACTACACATAAGTAATATCCCTATTGGTCGCCCGGATCATACATTTCGTCATAAACAATAAGGGCGTTCGTCGAAAATAATTTTATAGAAACTTTTATTGATGTATCTTCGCGTCCTGAACAGAAAACAGAACATCCGATAACGAAACGATTCACAACAAAAAATGTCCCAATATGCAAAAACAAATTCTGATTTTCCGAACCTCCATAAAGGATAAGCAAGATATGAAGCTCATCCAAACTCTTTTCATCCAATTTCCCCAAATACACAAATGGAACGTGGACTTGGAAGATTGGGAAAAAATCTTAAGAATAGAATGTCATGGAGTGACTTCAACCGATATATTGAATGCATTGCAGACAATTAACATTCATGCAAAAGAATTAGAGTGAATATTTTCTCTGCCAAACCTTTGATCGGGCATTGTGGCAGCAGAAAATCAAAAGAGTATTCATATTATCTGCTTTAAAATATAAATAGCACTTTTACAAGCAAGTGGTATAAGGATGTGTAAACCAAAACCGCGAACCCTTACCCGGTTCGGACTCTACGCCTATATCCCCACCAAATTGTTTTACTACAACCTGACACACAGAAAGCCCTAATCCGGCGCCTTGTGAAAAAGCATCCAATTTAACGAAACGTTCAAAGATCCTTTCTTGCTGTTCTTTTTCAACTCCGATCCCAGTGTCAGTCACATAAAACTCGATGTGTTTATTCTTCAATATATATCCTATCACGATATTTCCCCTAAGAGTAAATTTAATGGCATTAGCTACTAAATTTGTGATAACCTGATGTAATCTTTTCCTGTCAGTCACGATATGGCATTCCGGTAAATCATTCTCCACTGACAACTCAACACCAGCCGGCAATCTGAAAGACATAACACATGCAATATCCTTACATACAGAAGAAATCTCCACATCATCTTTTTCAAAATCAAGCTCTCCGGCATCTATTTGAGAAATATCGATAATATCAGACAGCAAACGTAAGAGTATATCATTGTTTTCGCGGATAATCTGAACGTATTCTTTCCGTTCACCCTCATTTTCAGCATCCACCAACAGATCTGAAAATCCAACGATCGCATTTAAGGGAGTTCTGATTTCATGATTTATATTGGCTAAAAAGGCACTTGTTATGTCAAATTCTTTTTTGTGGCTTTTCTTCTTCTTGTCCATACATTCATCAAATGTAATTATACAATATTATACGTAAAGAAAGTGTATTTGAGATGAATGCGGCTACAATATTTAAAATAAGATATTAAGATTTGTTCTAAAGTTATTAATAAAAATATTAACCTGTTATAAATCAAAGAAATATAAATGAATATTTATAAGATTCAAAGACATACAAATATCATTTTCAAGTATTCGGGCACATTAACGCCCCACGGAATGGGAGCTGATTTCCCGATGCTATTTTATAAATGTATTATCCAGCAACTATAAAAAGACAGCAATATTCTGTCAACAATTATTCCAGTTCGTTTTGGGCTTTTTTAAATTCAAACGGAGTCATTCCGGTTTTCTTTTTAAATAAGATATGAAAAGTAGGCATACTATTAAATCCGGATTCTTCGGCAATGGCCTTTAGTGTATAATTAGGATATTCTTTCAGTAACCTGATCGCATGGGTGATTCGCAAATCATTGATATATCCGCTTAAATTAGTTCCGGTGTTTTCTTTTATCATCTTGGCAAAACGCGCATTATTCATTCGCACTAACGGCACCAGATCTTCTCTGGCAAGTTCTGAAGAAAGATATAATTTCTCCTGCATGATGACTGTATTCAACTTATTGAATAATATTCTATTCTCTTGCTCTTCTTCATTCACCTCTGTATTATCTGATACATTTTGTACATCACCTGTTGATTGAACGGAACTTACAATACATGAAACTTTATCTTCTTTTATATCCACATTGCGATTACCATCCCCGGTCACTTTCTCTTTTTCATCAATGCCGGCAATCCGCTCATTGATAAGTTTGACCAAAGTCTGATTTTTATATTTGATAATACAGGTATGACGCCACATTCGCCATAGTATGAATAGAATCAGAACTGTAATGCAAGTGAAAAAGAAAATCGAGATATTCCTGACTTTCAATTGAAAAGCCTGCTCTTTAATAAACTCTTCCTTTTCATTCATTTTATGGACAGTGCTCAATTCCAATGCTGCGTTCTGTTTTTCACGAGTGTTCATACTATCCACTATTGTCAAAATCGACTCACGCAATTCCGCCACCTTTTTAAAGTCATGCAACCCGAGATAAGCCTTCACTTGTTTCTGCAAAACACTTAAATACTGCAAGTTTATAGTATCCTGATGTTGTAATACAGCCCTAAAATTTTCACATATATCAATAACTCTCGCGTATTGTTTATTCAGTAACAGATATGGAGTCGCATCATATTGCCCGTCCGGTGTCAAGGCAGCTTTGGTAGACAGATATCGGTTAAAATACTTCTCTGCCTCCATATATAGCTTTTTGAAATGGCAGATATATGCCAATTTTGAATACACATAAGCATATTGCCGGTCAATATACCCTTCCGGAGTCTGATATAACGAATCTATCGCATGAATCAGTTTTTCCCGTTGCAGTCCTATCGCCAAAGCTTCATCATAGCGGGAGTCATCAAGCAGATACCCCATTTTTATCCCATAAAAATACGACAGCATGGCCGCCCCTTCCCTGTCTTTAATATTTTGCAATAACCGGATGGCCGTATCAAAATGTTCGTAACTTCTTTCTTTTAAAGAGAGCATCCTTTCATTTTCACCGATACAGAAAAGTAATTTACTTTCAGCCTTAATATCATTTTGTCTTTGAGCAAATTCAATACCCTGCATTGCATACCTCATACTTTCTTTATATTCACTGAGCAGATTTGAAAGTTCGGCTAAGGCTATCGTCATTTGCAGCAAGTGTTCCGGATTATTTTGTGAAACAGAATCGAGGACATACGATTTCCGGGCATAATCAAACGCCAGTTTATTCATATACATATTACGATAAGCCATGCTACGCAAATCGCTAATAAGGTATGGTAACATGGTTCCCCGATTTTCCGCTTCATCCAATAGTTTCAATGCACGTTCCGGTTCTGCTATGTATATCTGCGAGATATATTCTCTTGTATACAACGAATCGTCACTCGCAACGTCTTTTGCCATTGATAATTGACTGTACAAAAACAGAAACGCAAAAGCATAAGATAAGATAGAGATGTATTTCATTAATTTCCATTATTGTGCTTCAAAAATAGAGCATATTTTCCAAATATTTAGTACGATTTGCCCGACCGGCCATTTAAAAATACTTAAACAGCTTGCAATTACCGGAATATTTCAACGCACTTCATTCTACATAAGAAAACATTATTCCATTAAAAAGACATTGTATCCATACTTTGGTATCAATGAAAAAAATCGCGGCAGGAATAGATATATCCGAGCATAGTTTTTCATATCTTTGCGCCTCATTTCATACGACAAGCAAAAGAATCATCCATGCAAGGAATAAAAAACTTAACCCACGGATCCATAAACCGTCAATTATTCAATCTGGCTATGCCTATTATGGCAACCTCCTTCATCCAAATGGCCTATAGCCTGACAGACATGGCATGGGTAGGGCGTTTAGGTAGTGAAGCAGTAGCAGCAATCGGTTCGGTAGGCATACTTACATGGATGTCCGGTTCTATTTCATTATTGAATAAGGTGGGATCGGAAGTTAGTGTCGGACAATCCATCGGAGCGCAAAATCAGGAAGACGCCCGTCACTTCGCTTCACACAATATCACGATCGCACTTCTTATATCCATATGTTGGGGAGCATTGTTGTTTATATTGGCAGGCCCTATTATACGTATCTACGAACTCGCTCCGCATATTACCGACAATGCCGTAACTTATCTCCGGATAGTTTCCACAGCGATGCCTTTCGTTTTTCTTTCGGCGGCTTTCACCGGTATCTACAATGCTGCCGGACGAAGCAAAGTTCCTTTTTATATCAGTGGGACCGGATTAATACTGAATATCGTGCTCGATCCGCTTTTTATTTTCGGATTCGGACTGGGAACTAATGGAGCTGCCTATGCAACCTGGATTTCCCAGGCAACCGTATGCAGTATCTTTATATATCAATTACGTTTCCGTGATGCACTTTTAGGTAGCTTTCCTTTTTTCACTCAACTAAAGAAAAGATATACGCACCGTATTCTGAAATTGGGGCTTCCGGTAGCTACCCTCAACACTTTGTTTGCTTTTGTCAATATGTTCCTGTGCCGCACGGCTTCGGAGCAAGGCGGGCACATCGGATTGATGACCTTTACTACCGGAGGGCAGATAGAAGCCATCACATGGAATACCTCACAAGGATTTTCTACAGCATTGAGCGCCTTCATAGCACAGAACTATGCAGCCGGAAGAACGGAAAGAGTTATAAAAGCATGGCACACCACTTTATGGATGACGGGAATATTCGGTACGTTCTGCACACTCCTGTTTATTTTCTTTGGAAATGAAGTATTTGCCATCTTCGTACCGGAACAGGCTGCTTATGAGGCAGGAGGCGTCTTTCTTCGGATAGACGGATACTCCCAACTTTTTATGATGCTTGAAATTACCATGCAGGGCGTGTTTTATGGTATCGGAAGAACAGTACCGCCTGCCGTCATCAGTATCACATGTAATTACATGCGTATTCCACTTGCCATTTTCTTCGTCCGTTTAGGTATGGGAGTAGAAGGTATCTGGTGGGCAGTTAGTGTAACAACCATTGCTAAGGGATTAATCCTGCTGATGTGGTTCATTATTATACGAAAAAAGGTTCTTTCCATCAACAAAATTGCATAGTTAGTTGTTTTTGAGAGAAAGGAACGACGGCATAACTAAATATTTTTTTATCTTTGTCCTCGTTTTAGAGTTTATCACTAATAAATTAATAAGAAGTATGAAAAAGATTAAGTTTATGGCCTTCTTCCTAAGTATGGCTTTAGTATTCGGAAGTTGTGGATCAATGAACAATACCGCTAAAGGTGGAATGATCGGTGGCGGTTCAGGTGCCGCTTTAGGTGCAATTATCGGTGGTATCGCCGGTAAGGGTAAAGGCGCTGCTATCGGTGCTGCTATCGGTACAGCCGTCGGAGGTACTGCTGGTGCATTGATTGGCCGGAAAATGGATAAGAAAGCAGAAGAAGCTGCCAAAATCGAAGGTGCACAAGTAGAGCAAATCACAGACAACAATGGATTGGCTGCTGTAAAAGTGACTTTTGACTCAGGTATCCTTTTCGGATTCAACTCTTCTACATTAAGCAATGCCGCCAAACAATCTTTGCGTGAATTTGCCGGTGTGTTGAAAAGCGATCCGACTTTAGATATTGCAATCATCGGACATACCGATAAGGTAGGTACGCAGGAAGCCAATCAGAAGGTTTCGAACAACCGTGCTTATGCGGTAGAAAATTACCTGCAATCTTGTGGTGTTCAGCCTTCTCAATTCAAAACAGTAGAAGGTGTAGGTTACTCACAGTATGACGAATCGTTAACAGCTGCTCAAAATCGTCGTG
>NZ_HF991118.1:69341-87197 GCF_000432295.1 Bacteroides sp. CAG:189 | reverse complement strand
GATAAAAGATGCGGAAGCCGGTAAGTAAAATACTTCGTATCATACGCAGTCTGCTGCTCTTTTTCTTCCTGTCAACCCTTGTTGCGGTCGTTATTTACCGGTTTGTTCCGGTATATGTTACTCCGCTAATGGTGATCCGGAGTGTGCAGCAGATAGCATCGGGAGATAAACCCACGTGCAAACACACGTGGGTTTCTTTCAATCAGATCTCCCCACATCTGCCTATGGCTGTTATTGCTTCCGAAGACAATCGTTTTGCAGAACATAACGGATTCGATCTCAAGGAAATAGAAAAAGCGATAAAAGAAAATGAAAGTAGAAAGCGAAAACGAGGTGCAAGTACTATCAGTCAGCAAACAGCAAAAAATGTTTTCTTATGGCCCCAATCCTCATGGCTAAGGAAAGGACTGGAAGTTTATTTCACCTTTCTTATTGAAACATTCTGGCCGAAAGAACGGATTATGGAGGTATATCTGAATTCCATCGAAATGGGAAAGGGCATTTACGGGGCACAAGCTGCCGCCCAATATAAGTTCAATACCACAGCCGCCAAATTAACAAAGGGCCAATGTGCATTAATAGCTGCTACGCTACCTAACCCCATACGTTTCGATTCTGCCCATCCGTCGCCTTACATACTAAAAAGACAGAAACAGATCATGAGATTAATGAATCTTGTACCCAAGTTTCCTCCGCCAACTACTCATCACTAAACCTCTTTTGTTTATGATAAAATATTGTTCACTTCTTTTCTCTCTGTTATGCCTGTCAGGCGGAATCAGAGCACAACGCACAGAAATTTACGCACCTCATATTCAGACGGTGCAAGTGGTAGCCAACAATGACATCAACGCTCCTGCCGTCATTACATTGGACAGTAATGATTATATCGAGCTCTCTTTCGATGAACTATCACATGAGTATCACCGATACCAGTACGTCCTCTCCCACTGTAATGCAGATTGGTCTGCTTCCGACCTTTCGGACATCGATTATCTGGATGGGTTCAATAATAATCCGATAGAAGATTACGAAACCTCCATCAATACAACGATGCCTTATACCCACTATCGCCTGACATTGCCCAATAATGAGGTACGCATGAAATTGTCCGGCAATTATCTCATAACAGTTTATGATGATTCGGACACCAGTAAACCTGTTTTCAAAACCTGTTTCCGGGTATTGGACAAGCAAGTCAGTGTATCGGCTACGGTAAGCAGTGATACGGAAATAGATCGTAACAAAGGTCATCAGCAAGTGAGTTTCAATGTCCGGCACAGAGGGTACAATATACGAAATCCACAACAGGAAGTAAAAATTCAGGTAATACAGAACGGACGGACGGACAATATGGTAACCGGAGTACTGCCTACCTACGTCGGCCCGGACGAACTGCGCTATACACACAATAAAGCCCTGATATTTCCGGCAGGAAACGAATATCGCAGGTTCGAAACAGTCAGTACACGCTATGCTAATATCGGTGTGGAAAGTCTTCAATTCCATGATCCTTATTATCATGCGACGCTGTTTCCAAGCGATCCCCGTACCAGAAATTATAGTTATGACGAAGACCAGAACGGACGTTATCTGATTCGTTACGACGATGCTACGGATAATGAAATCGAAGCAGATTATTTCTTTGTACATTTCAGCCTTCCCTGGGAAGATCCTTTTATGGACGGCAAGTTATACCTGCAAGGAGAGTTTACGTATGACAACTTTAACCGGCAAACGGAAATGAAATATAATAAAGAAACATACGCTTATGAATCGGTACAATTGCTTAAACAGGGTGCTTACAATTATCAATATCTATATGTCCCCAATGGAAGTACAAAAGGGGAAACCGGTCCGGTAGAAGGAAATTACTATGAAACGGAAAACGAATATCTGATTTTAGTATATGCGCGTCCATTCGGCGAACGGTACGACAAATTGATAGGCATGCAACAAGTCAGATTCAGACCTTAGAAACGCTAACTCAATAAAGTATAGACCAAGAATTCTTCTAAGATAAAAAGCCGGAACAGGCTTTATCTTTCATCATTCAGGAGTTAAGGAGCAGCACGATAATCGTATCAGAATCTTTTCTCGATAGACCTTTTGCTTCCCTTAACTCCTGAATCCGATAATCAGGCAAATATATTGCTACGTTCGATATAAGCTATTACATCTCCCTTATTTAAAGTAGCTCCTTGCTGAGCACAAACTTCGACAACGCGGCCTGTAAATCCGGTTAATATTTTCTCATATTCCCCCCACGGAGTAGAAAGGTAACAAAAGACTTCATCATGTTGATATTTACGCCCGATAAACGGTGCGGTGGATGGTCCTTCTACGGAAACCTCCCAAAGTATCTGCCCATTGTCCGGTGCTATAATAGGATCGGCTTTGGCGCGTTTCAGTTTTTTTATTTCTTCCTCCGAATACCCGTTCTTAACCATGGCTGCATCCTTGGCACGTTGCAGGTCTTCTTCAAATCGCTTTTTGGCGACATCGGACTTATAATCACGGTATTGCCGGTCATGCATAGCCAACTCGAAAAGTTCCTCGTCATCCGGCCCGTATTCCCAACCATTTTCATCCATCTCCTTTTTATAGTCTTCCAAGGCATCCGGATAATTTTCCTGTGGATCGGTGTCGATAAATTCGTATCCTTTGGAGTGTGCTAATTCGACAATTTCCGGTGCAAGATTACCCGGTAAACGGCCGCTCTTACCCAAAATCATATCCCAAGTATGGTTATCGATCATCGTCCAGCGTTCGTCCCCTTTCACCAACTGCATTAAATTCATCAACGCCACATTCTTCACATACTGGCTGAATGGGGTCACTAACGGAGGATAACCGAGTTTAGGCCACACATACTCCACTTCATCAAAAAGCATCACCAATAGATCATCAATACTCAGCTCCGGCTCGTTTTTACTCTTCAATATCATATTGATACCTGCATGGACACCTTTCAAATCGGCCATCATCGATCCCATCATGCCACCGGGAAGCCCGCATTTCAATAAAAGAGAAGACATCTGCTTATTGGTGGAATCCATGAAATATCCCAAAAAGTCGTCAATGAACTCCTGTGTCATGGCACGCGCTTTCATATAAGCCTTCATATTAATTTCAGGCACATCATATCCTTTGTCCTTGAGCATGGCCTGTACGGATATTACATCCGGATGAACCTTTCCCCACGACATCGGCTCCATAGCCACATCAATAATATCGGCACCATTCTCGCAAACTTCAAGAATGGAAGCCATCGACAGCCCCGGTCCGCTATGTCCATGATATTGGATGATCACTTCGGGATGCCTGTCTTTAATAGCTTTCGTCAACCTGCCCAACATACCGGGACGACCGATACCGGCCATATCTTTCAGACAGATTTCCGGTGCACCGGCCTCTATCAGCTTATCGGCAATATCGGTGTAATATTCTACCGTATGCACCGGAGAATGAGTAATACAAAGAGTAGCTTGTGGAATCATGCCGCCTTCAATTGCGTACTTAATAGAAGGAATTATGTTGCGTACTTCGTTCAGCCCACAAAAAATCCTTGTAATATCCACACCTTGGGCATGCTTTACTTTATACATCAACCGACGTACATCCGCAGGTACGGGATACATACGCAGCCCATTCAAGCCACGATCGAGCATATGGGTCTGGATGCCGGCCTCATTAAAAGGTTTGGTAAATGCACGCACCGCCTTATTCGGATTTTCTCCATACAAAAGATTCACCTGCTCAAAAGCTCCTCCATTGGTTTCGACACGGGCAAAACAACCCATCTCTATAATCAACGGAGCAATTCGCATTAACTGATCGACACGGGGTTGATACTTTCCGGACGATTGCCACATATCCCGGTAAACAAGACTGAATTTAATTTCCTTTTTCATTGCCGTAATCCATAAAGTGATTTCACATAAAATTGGTTAACACATCTTCTTTCACAAAGATATAGACTTATTTGACATAAAGACAATTTTTAGCAAGAAAAATAAGCCTAATCGGATATGTTTTATATCATATTGTCACAAAAATAAAGGAGCAAAAAGGGGACTTTCCTTCTCACTCCTTACAATTAAGCAATAGCCGTTCCATTTAAAACATTAATTTGATAATTACACGACCGTTTGTCTTTCAGTTTAAAACTATATCTAATTATACCTATTGATTATACAAAATCTTTTAGTTCTTGCTGTAACCGTTGGCGTGTGAAAAATATACGGCTCTTTACAGTTCCGAGAGGCAAGCCAAGTTTCTCAGCTATTTCACGGTATTTAAATCCGGAAACATGCATTGAAAAAGGAATTTTATATTCTTTGGGAAGGGCATTGACTACACGATGCATCTCTTTAAGGTCATAGGCACCTTCGGTACTTTCAAAACCGGAATCCTGCGGCAGATTCAAATGGTAAAGATTATCTGTCTGGTCTACAAAAGTCTGGTCACGTACAACCTTACGGTAATTGTTAATAAAGATATTACGCATGATGGTATACATCCATCCCTTAAAATTTGTATCCGGGATATATTTTTCCTCGTTATCCAAGGCTTTTAGTGATGTTTCCTGCAACAAATCATTCGCTTCTTCACGGTTAGCAGTCAGTTTATAAGCAAAACGTAGTAACTCTTCTTGAACTCCAATCAAATCCTTTCTGAAACTTAAACTTTTCATATCTAATGGTTTTTACGGTTAATATTTCGTTTTTTTCTCGATGTTGCAAGTTTAAAGGTATTTTCAGACTTCAATAGGGGGAAATCCGTCTTTCTTTGGGGTAAAAACTATCAAAAAACAGTTTTTGGGTGCTTTTTGATAGTTCTCAGGTGCTATTTACGAAAATTATCAGCTGTTTTATTGCAGGAATAGTTACTTTCTTCTACCTTTGGAATATTAATAACTCTAATAAATACACAAAATTATGACTTTATTGATCATTTTAGGAATCATCGTTGTACTTGGAATCATGATCGCCTCTATGTATAACTCACTGGTGAAGTTAAGAAACAACCGTGAAAATGCATTTGCAGATATAGACGTACAGCTTAAACAACGACATGACCTCATCCCACAATTAGTAGATACGGTTAAAGGATATGCCTCTCATGAAAAGGAGACACTCGACCGGGTGATTCAAGCACGCAACGGTGCTATCAACGCTCGTACAATCGACGATAAGATCAATGCTGAAAATCAACTGACCTCAGCCCTTGCCGGTCTAAAGATTACACTCGAAGCATATCCGGACTTGAAAGCCAATCAGAATTTTCTTCAATTGCAAGAAGAAATCTCGGATATAGAAAATAAGTTGGCTGCCGTTCGCCGTTATTTCAACTCGGCAACGAAAGAGTTGAATAATGCAGTCCAGACATTTCCTTCCAATCTGATTGCCGGAATGTTCGGTTTCCATAAAGAAATCATGTTCGATTTAGGAACAGAACAGCGTGCCAATCTGGAACAAGCTCCCAAAATCAACTTCTAATTCCTCACGGAAAACAGATAAACTATGCAATACGTCGGAATTCAAACACAGCAGAGCAGAAACAATGCACGTTCTCTGTTTCTGTTGTTTCTCTTCCCTTGTCTGGTAGGAGTACTCTCCTATTTGTTCTGTTATTTATTGGTAATGCTCACTCAGGAACAATATGCAGACTACGACCGGATGGATATGATCAACGGAATATTTCTCCAATCCATACCTTATATAATAGGTGGCGTGACAATTTGGTTTCTTATCGCCTATTTTGCCAATACCAGTATTATAAAAGCGGCTACGGGTGCCCAAACCTTGGAGCGTAAAGACAACAAACGGGTCTATAATCTGGTAGAGAACCTCTGCATGTCACAGGGAATGAAAATGCCCAAAATAAACGTTATCAATGACTCTTCACTGAACGCCTATGCCAGCGGTATTAACGAACGGACTTACACCGTAACTCTCTCCCGCGGGATTATTGATAAACTGGACGACCAGGAACTGGAAGGTGTCATAGCACATGAACTGACGCATATCCGTAACCGGGATGTCCGGCTGTTGATTGTCTCCATCGTGTTTGTAGGTATCTTTTCGATGTTGGCGCAGATAGCCATACGATCTATTTATTACAGTTCACGGGCGCGCAGTAGCAATAGCAAAGGGAATGGAGCCATCGTATTAATTCTGATAGCCCTCATCGTTGCCGCTATCGGTTATTTCTTCTCGAGTCTTATGCGCTTTGCCATTTCCCGTAAACGTGAATATATGGCCGATGCCGGTGCTGCGGAAATGACAAAGAACCCGCTTGCTCTTGCCAGCGCCTTACGTAAAATATCTGCAGACCCGGATATAGAGGCTGTGAAACGGGAAGATGTGGCACAGCTCTTCATCGAGCATCCCGGTAAACAAGCTAAAAGTGGATTCAACGGACTTAGCGGATTATTTGCAACCCACCCTCCTATTCAAAAAAGGATTGAGGTATTGGAACAGTTTTAAATTCCGATATAACTAATATTCAGAAGTTATAAGAATATGATGTATGCTTATGCTATAAAAGTTACTCCTGCCAAACATAGTAGCATAAGGACTACTTTCAATATTCCTTTCTTAATTTTTATTTCTTTGAGCTTTTGTAATTACTATGCCTAAAAAAAGACAAAATGTACCAAATATCCACATACTCCCCCATATAAACCCCTCTTCAAAAGGTATTACAACCTCCTCTGTACGGTCAGGATAATACCATAATGAAATTTCACTTCCCTGGAATATAAAAGGATTGTACAATTGCATCCTTACATGACTGCTGTAACGTTTTGTTTTATATTCGATGCGGGCAGTATGCTTGTATCTTACTTTTCGGTTACGATATATTCTCTCCGTTTTCAAATCCGTTACAACTCCTACGGTATGCTCCATTCTGTTTGATTTATCATACAGTCTATAAAGGCTGTATGAACCTGCAATAAATGAAATACTGCCTATAAAAAGCAACAGAAATATAATAACCTTTGATTTCATATACATCACCATTCTTGAAGAGTGTAAAATTACAAAAAAGCCGTGATAATTCATTCAACTTAGGCTTGATCCTTTTTTGACGTAGAATATTTCTTTATCATACATATGAATCAGCAGTTGCTAAGTTAGTTTTGTAACTAACTAATAAACAACAGTATAGTATCCATTCTCCCTCTCCCACGGAGAGGGCTGGGGAGAGGCTGACTGTTTATCAGATTTGAACCCAATATCCGACTACAAATTCGCATTACACATCACTTTCAAACTTATATTTTCAAACAAAATACTATTTTTCCGAACTTTTCGTAGAGGTTATTGTGATTTTTTTATAGCTTTGCCTACATATACATAAAAACACTTTATTTAATTATTTTATGAAACTACTTAAATCTCTCATCCTTTTAGTTGCGATAGCAGTTTCCGTTCCGTCATTCGGACAAGGACTGAAAGCATTCAAGCTAAAAAACGGTCTTTCTGTATATATATGGGAAGACAATACCAAGTCTGATGTCTTCGGATTGGTAGGAGTACGTACGGGAGCAGTAAATGATCCGGCCGAATACACCGGACTTGCTCACTATCTGGAGCATGTAATGTTCAAAGGTACCGATAAAATCGGTACATTGGACTGGGCTGCCGAAGAACCTATTTATAAGAAAATCATCGCTAAATACGATGAAATGGCGAACGAAACCGATCCGGTAAAAAAAGAGGCCATCGGTAAGGAAATCAATGAACTGACTATCGAAGCAGGAAAAGTAAGCGTATCCAATGAATTCTCCAACTTGATGGAAAGCATGGGAGGTAAAAATCTGAATGCTGCAACCGGTATGGATTTAACTTTCTACCACAATTCATTCCCTACATTCCAGATCAATAAATGGCTGGAGATTTCATCACAGCGTTTCCTTAATCCGGTATTCCGTACTTTCCAATCCGAATTGGAGACTGTATACGAAGAATACAATCGCGGACAAGACAATCCAGGACGCGTACAATACGATTTTATCCAAAGCAAAGCCTATGAGGGGCATCCTTATGCACGTTCAGTGCTCGGTTTACCCGAACATTTGAAAAATCCCCGCTTGAGCCAATTAATCAAATTCTATAATGATTGGTATACGGCAGAGAATATGGTGCTGATTCTGGTAGGTAACATCAATGCCAACCAGATCAGTGGACGAATAGCTTCTACCTTTGGCCGTCTTCCTCAAAGAGCAACTCCCGAACGCAAAACCTATCCCGACCTGGATATCAAAGGCCGTACACAATATACTGCCAAAGTGGGCCGTTACCCATCCGTATGCTTAGTATACAAAGGAGTACCGGCAGGTCATCCGGATGAAAAGCCTTTGGAAATAGCTCTTTCACTATTAAGCAATAGCAGTGCAACAGGTGCGCTCGATAAATTATCTATCGATGGTGAAATCACAAACGGATATGCATCCTTGGATGCGAACCGCGAACAGGGCCGTTGCAAGATTTCGGTAACCCCGTTGTATGACGAAAACCAAAGACGCTTTGAATCCAACAAGAGTGCAGAGAAAAAAGCACTGAAAGCCATTCAGCAAATTGCCAACGGTGAAGTGGAAGACTGGATTATCGATGCCATTAAAAGCAATATGTGTCGTGAGTTCGACCGCGTCATGGAATCCAATGAGAATAAAGGGCTTATCCTCTTGCAAGCTTTCATTAACGAAGAAGATTTGGGACAGGTTCTCAACTACAAAGATGAGATCATGGCAATCAATATCGACGATATCAAGCGTGTGGCTAAGCAATATTTAAACAATGACTATCTGGCTCTTTATATAGAAAAAGGCAACTTGAGTAAAGATGCTAAAATAAAGAAACCGGGATACAAACCAATCGAACCTCCTGTTGGAAAACAATCTCTTTATGCACAGCAATTCAAGAGTTTACCGATCGGACAGGTGGAAGAAAAGTTTATGGATTTCAGTGAAGTTCAGACGAAACAAATCAACGACCGTTCCAAACTGTTTTACACATCCAACCCAGAAAATGAAGTATTCAGTCTGACTTTAAAATATGGTGCAGGCGAACGTGTTTTCCCGAAAGTCGGCATTGCCGCCAATCTGATGAACAACGCAGGAATCATGGGAATGTATGAACCTCAAGATTTGAAAAAGGAACTTAGTAAACTGAATGTCAGTTGTGATGTATTTGCGGGTGATGATTATCTGTACATATCTATGCGTGGATACGAAAACAACCTTCCGGAAGCCTGTCAACTGCTTGCCCGCCAGATTTTAATGCCGAAGCTGGACGAAAAACAATTAAGCCGTATTAAAGGTAGCATATTAGGATCACGCCAACAGCGTAAAGAAAATGTTCAGACGTTAGGTGCTGCATTGAATCAATATATCCGCTACGGAGAAAAATCTCCTTTCATAGATGAACTGACAGACAAACAAATCCTGGAATTACAGATCTCTGAATTGACCGGTGACATTAACCGTGCCTCAAATTATGAAGCGGAAATCTATTATACGGGTACATTGCCTTTCGATAATGTATACGAAATCCTGAGTAAAAATCTTCCATTGGTAGCTAATGAGAAACCGACAGATTCACCACAAGTGAAACCGATTGCCCCGGTTACTGAAAACACTGTATATTTCTTACCAAACTCGGATGCAGAACAAGCTCAGATTTATTTCTTTATGCCAACGGCAAATTATGATAAGAAAGATGATGTACTACGTGATGCATTCTATCAATATTTCTCCGGTGACTTTAACGGATTGGTTTTAAGCGAACTCCGTGAAAAACGCTCAATGGTTTATTCGGCATACGGAGTAGTTACCACTCCTGCTCTTCCGGGATATCCGACTACCTTTATCGGGCAGATCGGAACGCAAAATGATAAAGCCAATGAAGCATTAGCCCTCTACATGGATCTGTTGCGCAACATGCCGGAAAACCCGGATCGTATGGATAACATTAAGAGCTATCTGCGTCAGGAAGCATTGACAACACATCCCGACTTCCGTGATAAAGCTCAATACTTCGAACAATACAAGAGAGTAGGTTATACACAAGACCCTGCCATTGAAAATGTACCAAAAATCGATGCTTTGACTTTTGATGATATAATGAAATATTATAAAGAAAATATCAAAGACAAACCGATAGCTATCGGTATCATGGGTAACCCTAAGGATATCAATGTAGACGAACTGAAGAAATTCGGTAAAGTAATAAAATTATCAGAAAAGAAACTGTTCAATTCTAAAGATGCTTTATTCTAAAATCCGGTAGTTTTACCTGATATCGGTTATAATTGATCCCCGTTTGTATGGTGTGCAAACGGGGATTTTTATATTAGCTCCCCTCCTCTTCGCTATGTTATACTTCTGTTTAATTTCATTAAATAAAGTGCAGTTAATCTGTATTTTAGTATCTTTGGACTGTTAGTAATAAAAAAGAGTAGCGATATGAAAACGAATCAACGTATTATTATCATCTTAATGTTCATGATGATGGCCGGCCTATCCGACATTTATGCTCAAAACAAGAGAGAGATAAAAGAACAGAGAGAGCAAGCTATCAAAGAGCAGATCATAGCCGAGAAGTATAAGATCAGTGTAAACACAGCCTACCCCCGTCGAGGGAGAACCGTTCATTTATCATCCCCTTATTCTGTGGAAATAAGGAATGACTCCGTTATTTCCTATTTACCTTTTTACGGACGAGCTTATTCAATTCCTTATGGTGGAGGAGAGGGATTGATATTTCAGGCACCACTCGATGAATACGAGATGGAAATGAATAAAAAAGGAACAGCAAAAGTTAAATTTACAGCTCGTAGCCCGGAAGATAAGTTCACGTTCAATCTTACTATCTATTCCAACGGTTCGGCAAGTATCAATGTCAATATGCAAAACAGAGAATCTATAAGCTTTTCGGGAGAAATGGAGTAAATAATGTGCCAATATGTCAATGTGCCAATGTGCCAATTGGCTGCGCTACTTTCTATTGGTATATTGATAAATTGGTACATTGATCACATTGGCATATTATATCATTGGCATATTGGCACATTATTTCATTGGCACATTATTCCTCCTCTCCTTTCAATATCGGAAGGCAAATTTGATATTTCACAGCCAGAATACGGGTTATGAACACACTGCATCCGCTTATAATTTGTGTGATCATCGTATCTATTCCTAAAAGATGACACAACCAGTAGACAATGCCCCCCACCACACAAGCCATTGCATAAATTTCCTTGCGAAATATCAAGGGAATTTCATTGATAAACACATCACGAATTACTCCACCGGCGGCACCGGTGATACTGCCCATGATAATAGCTACCCAAAAAGGATATCCCAACGCTATACTTTTTCCCACACCGACTACGGTAAATAAGGCGAGCCCTACACTGTCAAATATAAAAAAAGTATTGTGCAGATGAATTAAGTGTTTACCGAAAAAAATAACCCACAACAAAGCCATTCCGGTACAAATAAGATAGACAGGATCCGTCATCCATCCCGGAGTGACGTCCAGCAATACATCACGGATCGTACCACCTCCAATGGCAGTGGCCAACCCCACCACATATGCTCCGAACCAATCAAAACGCTTGGCAGAAGCTAAACGGATACCACTGATTGCAAAAGCAAACGTACCTATAAAATCAAGAATCTGAACAAATGTCGGCATATCTAAAGTTTTTTGTCTACAAAGGAACAAATAATTCCGCAAGAAAGCGTACATTTGTTTCTTGAAAATAGACGGAAGAACGATATAATATAGATAAAAGAACGATATGAAAATAACTATTGTTGCCGGAGCACGCCCTAACTTTATGAAAATAGCGCCTATCACGCGTGCCATCGATGCTGCACGGGCGCAAGGCAGAAGTATCTCCTACCGGTTGGTATATACCGGAAAGCGTGAGGATACCAGCTTGGATGCTTCCTTGTTTGCCGATCTTCATATGAAAGAACCCGATGTATTTTTGGGAGTGACCGACAGCAATGCCACTCAACTGGCTTCCGGCATAATGGTTGCATTCGACAAAGAGCTGACCGAGAATCCGGCCCATATCGTTCTTGTGGTAGACGATCTCACAGCGACAATGAGTTGCGCCATCGTTGCCAAAAAACAAGGTATCAAGGTAGCGCACCTTGTTGCCGGTACCCGTTCGTTCGACATGAATATGCCTAAAGAAGTAAACCGGATGATAACGGATGGATTATCGGATTATCTCTTTACAGCCGGTATGGTAGCCAACCGTAACTTGAATCAGACGGGAACGGAAAAGGAAAATGTATATTATGTGGGAAATATCCTTATCGATAACATCCGTTACAACCGGAATCATTTTATCCGCCCGCTTTGGCTTTCCGTATTGGGAGTAAAGGAAGGAGACTATATACTGCTCACCCTCAACAGACGTGTACTTCTGAACAATAAAGAGAATCTGCGCCGGCTCATGGAAACGATCTTGGAAAAGGCGGCCGGTATGCCGGTTGTCGCTCCTGTCCATACCTACGTACGTGATGCTATCAAAGGGCTCAGCATTTCGGCTCCGAACCTGCACATCATGCCACCGCAAAGTTATCTTTCTTTTGGATATCTGATGAATAAAGCCAAAGGTATTATTACGGATTCGGGTAATGTGGCCGAAGAATCCACCTTTTTAGGAATCCCCTGCATTACACTTAACAACTACTCCGAACACCCGGAAACCTGGCGCATCGGAACCAATGAACTGGTTGGAGAAGACCCGGCGGCACTGGGCAAAGCAATGGATGTATTGATGCGGGACGAATGGAAACACGGCGAACTGCCCGAACGCTGGGACGGACGGACAGCCGACAGAATTGTACAGATTTTGTTGTCCTGATTCTTGCGTTCACATCATTAATCAGGTTTCTTTTGAGATAAGAAATTACACAAATAACCTAATTTATAAAAAGCAAAAAGCTTCAACGAAGGTTTTCGGCTGGTAAGATTGCTTACCAGTCTTTTTTCAATCTGCCGGAACAGAAAAGCAACCAAAGGAGCCATTCCTAAACGTTTTACACAAGCATACCACCGCAATAGCTTGACATGCGAATGCATCTGTTCGATATGTCCGTCCAAATTACGGACCGCCCGGCGGATTTTCATCAGAAATTGCTCACTATTCTCTTCCACCAGATGATAGACCGGATTGTCGATGTGTAGAATCTCTACTCCGGCCTGCTCCAGTTGCATGCCAAACAGAGTATCCTCGTATCCCAGATGAAACGTCTCATCAAAACGGACTTTCAGAAAAGCATCCCGGCATATCATAAAATTCATACTGATAAATCGATTATAAGGTTCCTTGTTTCTCTGCCCGGCAGATTGTTCTTCAACAGCCATTCCGTATTTATAACGCAATATGGCATTGGCAGGAATACTCTTACGCGGATAAATGAATCCGCCACAAACCACCCGGCCGGTACGCGCCACTTGCAGATATTCCTCCAAAAACGAATCCGATACGGGCATAACGTCCGAATCCAGAAACAACAGATAAGGATATCGGGCTTCTGAAGCCAGATAATTACGAATACGTGCAGGCCCTTGATTCTCTTCTTGTTGCAGATAGCGACATCCTTGCCACTCTGTCATTTTGCGATTTTGCTGACGAATGTTTTCGCATGACGCGTCATCTGCCAACAGAATTTCAAAAGGTATTCGCAAAGCGATTGCTTGTTTGTACATCTTTTCGATCAGAGACAAACAAACAGCATTGTAAGTAGGTATCAGTATAGAAATCATTATCAATCATAATTATAGGAGACAAAAGTAATACAAAAAAGGTTATTAAGAACAAACTATTCGAGAGTTATTTACTAACTTTGCCGACTCATGTTGAAGTATATGATGAAACAACGATATAAGAAGCACATTTTACTATTCTTGCTCGTATTTTCTGCCGCATCCTCTTTTGCGCAGTTAAAAGGAGTTATCACCGACTCGATTACGCACGAGCCTTTAATGTATATTTCGGTTTATTACGAAGGAAAAGGCGTGGGCGGAGTATCCAACGCCAACGGCGAGTATCAGATTGAAACACGAAAAGGATGGAACGAAGTCACATTCTCATCTGTCGGTTACCGCACGAAAGTAATAAAAATCACTCCGGGACAAAAAGTATTGAATGTACAGATGGCTCCGGACGATGTGATGTTGACGGAAGTGGTTGTAAAACCCAAGAAAGAGAAATATTCGAAAAAGAATAACCCGGCCGTGGACTTTATGCGGAAAGTCATCGAGCACAAAAAGGCACAAAGGCTGGATGAGAACGAATATTACCAGTATGACCAATACGAGAAGATGAAGATGTCTCTCAATGACATCACTCCCGAAAAAATGGAGAAAGGAATCTATAAGAAATATTCATTCCTTCTGGATCAGATCGAAGTATCCGAAGCCACTAACAGTCTTATTCTTCCTATCTCGATACAGGAGACTGCATCACAAACGGTATTCCGCAAAGATCCGGAAAGCAAAAAGACAATTATCAAAGGAATGAATTCCAATGGTATCAATGAATTCTTTTCTACAGGTGACATGCTCGGAACGGTATTACAGGATGTTTTTACCAATGTGAACATCTACGATGACGAAATCCGTCTGCTGCAAAGACGTTTTACCAGCCCCATTGCCAAAGAAGGAATCAACTTCTACAAATATTACCTAATGGACACTTTGACGGTGGACAAAGATACGTGTGTACATCTGACTTTTGTGCCGCAAAATTCACAGGACTTCGGTTTCACAGGACACCTGTACGTACTGAAAGATTCTACCTATGCCGTAAAGAAATGCATAATGAACTTACCTAAAAAGACAGGCGTGAACTTTGTAAACCAACTGAACATCGTACAGCAATACGAGCAATTACCCAACGGGAACTGGGTATTGATGGACGACGATATGCTGGTAGACCTTGCATTGGTAAAATCGACGGGGGGGATACAGGTACAACGGGTGACGAAATACAGCAACTATAAATTCGACCCCATTGAACCGCGTATGTTCCGCCTGAAAGGATCGGTTATAAAGGAGGCAGATATGCTATCTAAGAGTGACGAGTACTGGGCTGAAGTCCGCCAAGTACCGTTGAGCAAGACCGAAAGTACCATGGATGTATTCATGAACCGGATTGAACAGATTCCGGGATTCAAATATATCATTTTCGGTGCCAAAGCTGTGATTGAGAACTTCGTAGAAACTACCGGTCCCAAAAAGCCGAGTAAGTTCGACTTCGGTCCCATTAATACTACCATATCGAATAACTATGTAGACGGACTCCGCCTGCGACTTAGTGGTATGACGACTGCCCATCTCAATCCGCATTGGTTCGTAAACGGATATGGCGCCTATGGTTTCAAAGACCACCGTTGGAAATACAGTGGAACGCTGACTTATTCTTTCAATAAGCGCGACTATGTAGTATGGGAATTCCCCAAGCACTACATTTCCGCCACTTATAGTTACGATGTGATGTCGCCAATGGATAAATTCCTGTTTACGGATAAAGATAATGTATTCCTCTCTTTCAAAACGACTACCGTAGACCAGATGTCATACATGCGTGACATAACCGTCAACTACGAACTGGAAACTCAGACAGGTTTCGGTGTAAAAGGAATGCTCCGCCACCGTAATGACGAACCGACAGGAAATCTGAAATACTATGCCAATAACAGCAGTGCCGATAAAATGCCACTGCCCGACGAGCAGCCTATTCACGATATCACCACCACCGAAGTAAGCGCCACTTTGCGTTATGCTCCGGGTGAAGCGTTTGTCAACTCCAAGCAACGCCGTATTCCGGTATCACTGGATGCTCCGGTCTTCACGCTGACGCACACTTCCGGCTTCAAGGGAGTACTTGGAGGAGAGTATAACTTTAACCGTACGGAAGCCAGTATCTGGAAACGATTCTGGTTGCCCTCTTCTTGGGGAAAGGTAGATGTCAGCCTTAAGGGAGGTGCCGAGTGGAATACCGTGCCTTTCCCGTTACTGATATTGCCGGAAGCCAACTTGTCGTACATCACTCAGCGTGAGACATTTTGTCTGATCAATAATATGGAGTTTTTGAATGACCGTTTCGCCTCCCTTTCCCTATCGTATGACATGAACGGAAAACTGTTCAACCGCATACCATTGCTGAAAAAACTTAAATGGAGAGAAATGGTTCGTTTCCGCGCCCTTTGGGGAACGCTGACGGATAAGAACAACCCTTTCAAGAGTGATAATCCCGAATTATTCCTCTTCCCGATGCGCGACGGACAATATACAAGCCACGTGATGGACCCGAAAATCCCTTATATGGAGGCGAGTGTAGGAGTTTATAATATTTTCAAACTACTGCACGTAGAATATGTACATCGTCTGACTTATCGTAATAATCCCGACATTAACAAATGGGGAATACGATTTATGGTGATGATGACGTTTTAAAACAGGCAGAGCCTTTTTCTTAGTTGAAAGTTGAGAGTTGAAAGTTGAAAATTGCTATGCAGCGTGATAGTATTAATCATTGCAAATTGGGTGAGTAATTGCAGACTAAGTGAGTTAATTGCAGACTGGGTGACTGAGTAAGTGCTGACATTAGTTTTCAACTAAATGAGAGTTTTAACCGGTTGATGGTTATCTACGTTGCCACGCTGCATAGTAACTTTCAATTTTCAACTCTCAACTTTCAACTAAGGAAAGGACTTTCAACCGGATAAATAAGAGTTTTAACTAAATAAGAGTTTTAATCGATTGATGGTTATCTACGCTGCCACGCTGCATAGTAACTTTCAACTTTCAACTCTCAACTTTCAACTAAAAAAACGTGCAACCATTAGCAGAACGGCTTCGACCGAAGACATTAGATGAATATATAGGCCAGAAACATCTGGTAGGCCCTGGTGCTATCCTGCGGAAGATGATCGATGCGGGAAGGATATCTTCTTTTATTCTTTGGGGACCTCCCGGAGTAGGGAAAACAACGTTGGCTCAAATTATAGCCAATAAGTTAGAGACTCCTTTCTATACATTGAGTGCGGTGACTTCCGGAGTAAAGGATGTGCGCGAAGTAATCGACCGTGCGAAAAGTAATCGTTTCTTTTCGCAAGCAAGCCCGATACTTTTTATCGATGAGATCCATCGCTTTAGTAAGTCACAACAAGATTCGCTGTTGGGAGCAGTGGAGAACGGTACGGTGACACTGATAGGAGCTACTACCGAGAATCCGTCGTTTGAGGTAATCCGTCCTCTCCTTTCGCGCTGTCAGCTTTACGTCTTGAAATCTCTTGAAAAAGACGATTTGTTGGAATTGCTACAACGTGCCATTGCTACGGATGCGGTGTTGAAAGAACGCCGGATCGAATTGCGGGAGACGAATGCCATGCTTCGTTTTTCCGGAGGTGATGCACGCAAACTGCTGAATATACTTGAGCTGGTAGTCGAATCGGAAGCAGAAGAGACCGTAGTCATTACCGATGACATGGTGACCGAACGATTGCAGCAAAACCCGCTCGCCTACGATAAAGACGGGGAAATGCATTATGATATCATCTCCGCATTCATTAAATCCATTCGTGGAAGTGATCCCGATGGTGCCATCTACTGGCTGGCCCGCATGGTGGAAGGCGGTGAAGATCCTGCTTTCATAGCACGCCGCCTGGTTATCTCGGCTGCAGAGGACATCGGGCTTGCCAATCCGAATGCCCTGCTTCTTGCCAATGCCTGCTTTGACACACTGATGAAAATAGGTTGGCCGGAAGGAAGGATTCCTTTGGCGGAGACCACTATCTACCTGGCTACAAGT